>DASZVK010000047.1:0-4368 GCA_035547175.1 Solirubrobacteraceae bacterium | reverse complement strand
TCCCGGGCGTCCGCTCGCGCGGCGTCCGCTGCTCGTCCGGCTCCGGGTGCTCCTCGCGATGGCCGCCGCCGGAGACGGCGGTGCGGCGCGGGTCGTGGGTGTGGTCCGGCGGCTGCTCGGGGCGGGCCGGCGGGTCGTCCGGCGGCCTACCAGCGCCCATACCAGTGCCTCCGCCCGCCGGAGAGCCCCGCCTCGGCGCCGCCGACGAAGAAGCCCACGAGCCAGACGATCACGGCGATGATCAGCACGTACCAGAGCAGGTGCACGGCGAAGCCGAGCCCGCCGAATAGCGCGAGGATGAGCAGGAGCACGATCAGGGCGACCATGCCCCCGGCATACCCGGATCGGCCGCTTCCTGCGCATCGACGGGCGCAGGGCCGGATGGGCGCGGGGCCGGATGGGCGCAGAGCCGGCCGCCGCGCTCTAGGGTGCACGGGCGTGGCGTACGACCCGGCACCCCCCGACGTCGCCCTCGTCCCCGGCGCGAGCGACGCCGAGGCCGAGCTGCAGGCGCTGCGGGCCGTCACCGACAGCACGCTCGCGCGCCTCGACGTCGAGGACCTGATGCGCGAGCTGCTCGGCCGGGTGCGCCGCATCCTTGGCGCCGACACGGCGGTCGTGCTCTCCTACGAGCCCGCCTCGCGCAGCCTCGTCGCACGGGTCAGCTCGGGCCTCGACGAGGAGGTCATCCAGGGCGTGCACGTCTCGCTCGGCGAGGGCTTCGCGGGGCGCATCGCCGCCACGCGCCAGCCGCTGCTGCTCGACGTCGTCGACGCGACGACGGTCGCCAACCCGGTCCTCGTCGAGAAGGGCATCCGCAAGATGCTCGGGGTCCCGCTGCTCGCCGGCGACGACCTGATCGGCGTGCTCCACGTCGGCCGGCTCGACGAGCGGTCGTTCGACGCCCACGACGCCGAGCTGCTGCAGGTCGCCGCCGAGCGGCTCGCCGGCGCCTCCGAGGCGCGGCGCGTCGCCGTCGAGCACGCGGCGGCGGCCCTGCTCGAGCGCAGCCTGCTGCCCACCGAGCTGCCCGACTGCCCCGGCCTCGCCTTCGCCCGGCGCTACCTCACGCCCAACGACCGCACGGTCGGCGGCGACTGGTACGACCTGTTCACGCTGCCGTCGGGGGACCTGTGGATCGTGGTCGGCGACGTCGCCGGGCACGGGCTGCCCGCCGCGGTCGTGATGGGCCGGATCCGCAGCACGCTGCGCAGCTACGCGCTGCTCGGCGTCGAGCCCCATACCGCGCTCGAGCTCACCGACCGCAAGATCAGGCACTTCGAGGGCGACGCGCTGGTCACCGTCGTCTGCGCGGTCAGCGCGCCGCCGTACGACCGGCTGCGCGTCACCGTCGCGGGCCATCCGCCCCCGGTCGTCGCCCTGCCCGGCCGCCCGGCGGCGTTCGCCGAGCTCCCCGTCGACCCCCCGCTCGGCGTCCCGGCGCCGCGCGCGCGGTCGTCGGGCGAGATCCACCTGCCCGACGGGGCGGTGGCGGTGCTCTACACCGACGGCCTCGTCGAGCGCCGCCGCGAGCCGCTCGACGACGGGCTCGAGCGCCTGCGCGGCGCGGTCGCCGCCGACGACCCCGAGGTGGTCTGCCGCACCGTGCTGCGCAGCCTCGTCGGCGCGCGCTCGCCGTCCGACGACGTCACGCTCGTGGCGGTGCGCCGCGAGGTCGGCCGCTCTCAGTAGAGGTCGCGCTCGCGCACGGTCGTCCGGCGCTCGACCGGGCCGCCTCCGCCTCCGCCTCCGCCGAAGCCGCCCCAGCTGCTCCAGAACAGCAGCGAGACGACGAAGCCGACGATGCCGACGATCATCAGGATCACGCCGATCGTGTGGATGCTGAAGCCGCTCGCCGAGACGTGCACGGCGAACCGCAGGATCGCGCCCACGGCGATCAGGACCAGCGATGTGCCTACGCCCATGCCCGGCGGGTACCCGGGCGCGTCATGGGCGCAAACCCGGACGGGCGCTCAGCCGCCCTTGCGCCCGAGCGCCCGCGCGAGCTGGCGCTTGGTCATCTTCGAGCGGCCCTCGATGCCGACGCGCTTGGCCTGCTCGTAGAGCTCCTGCTTGGTCGGCTCGTCGTGCGAGTGCCGCCCGCCGCGCGCGCTCGACGAGCTGCCGCGCCGCGACGACGGCGACGACGACTGCGACTCGCCCGAGCGGGCGCGCTCGCGGTTGACCGTGCGGGCGGCGAGCTCCTCGGCCCGCCCCTCCGACGCGCCGCGCTGCCGCGCCGACTGCTTGATGTGCTCGTACTGGCGAGCGCGCTTGGTGCCCTTCTGGATGCCGCGCGGCGGCATGGCCCACCTCCTGGATGGATCGTCGACGGACCGTTCTCGCAGGTCGCTACCCGCGTGGCCGCGCGGCAAACGCACACCGGCGTCTAGCGGCGCCGCGCACGGGGTAGCCCGTGGCCATGACCCGAGGCCCCGTCCTGCGCGCGCTGTCGCTCGTCGCGCTGCTCGGCGCCGGCGCGATCGTCGTCGCGGTCGCCGACGGCCACGAGGCGCTGTTTGCGATCGGCCTCTTCGCGATGTGCCTGGCGGGGGTGCTGCTGATGGCGCTGCTCTTCTACGAGGTCGGGCGCAGCGAGGACCGCGACCGCGGGCGGTCGTGGCGGTGAGCACGCTGCGCGCGTGGATCCGGCCGGCGCTCGCCGGGGCCGCGCCGCTGACCGGCGTGCTCGTCCTGGCGATGACGCCGTAGGCGGCACCGGGCGCGATCGACGACTGGCGCGCGGCCGCTCGGGGTATCGAACCGGCATGGCCGAGATCGAGCTGCGCGGCGTCACCAAGCGCTACCGGGACGGCACCGAGGCGGTCCGCGACATGACCGTCACGATCGCCGACGGAGAGCTGATGATCCTCGTCGGGCCGTCGGGCTGCGGCAAGTCGACGGCGCTGCGGATGATCGCCGGCCTCGAGGAGATCAGCGAGGGCGACCTGCTGATCGGCGGCGAGCGCGTCAACGACCTGCCGCCGCGCGACCGCGACATCGCGATGGTCTTCCAGAACTACGCGCTGTACCCGCACATGACCGTGCGCCAGAACATGGGCTTCGCGCTCGACCTGGCGAAGGTCGACAAGGCCGAGGCCGCGCGCCGCGTCGAGGAGGCCGCGCGCGTGCTCGACCTCACCGAGCAGCTCGAGCGCAAGCCGGCCAACCTGTCCGGCGGGCAGCGCCAGCGCGTCGCGATGGGCCGCGCGATCGTGCGCGAGCCGGCGGCGTTCCTGATGGACGAGCCGCTCTCGAACCTCGACGCCAAGCTGCGCGTGCAGATGCGCACCGAGGTCTCGCTGCTGCAGCGGCGCCTGGGCACGACGACGGTCTACGTCACCCACGACCAGACCGAGGCGATGACGCTCGGCGACCGCGTCGCGGTGATGCGCCTCGGCGTCGTCCAGCAGGTCGGCCCGCCGGCCGAGCTCTACGACGACCCGGTCAACCTGTTCGTGGCCGGGTTCATCGGCTCGCCGGCGATGAACTTCGCTCCTGCGCGCGTCGAGGAGGGGCGCCTGCGGCTGCCGTTCGCCGAGGTCCCGGTCGACGCGGCGCTGCGCGGCGCGCTGCCCGACGGCCGCGAGCTGATCGTCGGCGTGCGGCCCGAGCACATCGAGGACGCCGCGCTGGTCGACCGCGGCCGGCACCCGGGCGTCCCGTTCACCACGCGCTTCGACCTGCTCGAGGCGATCGGCTCGGACGTCTACGCCTACTTCGACCTCGGCGGCGGCGTCGAGTCCGAGCACCTGCGCGAGCTCGCCGAGGACGCCGGCACGAACGAGCTGGCCTCCGACGGCCGCTCGACGCGCGGCGTCGCCCGGCTGTCGGCCGACTCGCGCGTCCCCGTCGGCCGGGACGTCGAGCTGTGGCTGCACACCGACCGGCTGCACTTCTTCGACCCCGAGACCGGCGAGTCGATCGCCCACGCGACGCGCCGGCCGGCGACGCTCACGCCCTGACGCGGCCGTCCCAGCGGCGCTCGAGCGCCCAGCGCGCGCCGACCGTCCACGCCTGGACGCGGTTGGCGATCGCCGGTCGCACCGGGCCCGCGGGCGTCGCCGCGTAGCACTCCGGCGCGTCGCCGAGGATCGCCAGCGCGGCGAGCACGCCCGAGCGCACGCGCTCGGCGTCGTCCTCGCGGCCGGCGGCGCGCAGGCCGCCCCAGCCCAGCCACGAGTCGAACGGCCAGACCGCGCCGCGGTGATAGGCGCCGGGTGCAAAGCACGGGTGCTGCGCCGACAGCGTCCGCAGGCCCCAGTCGCAGAGCACGTCGGAGGCGCAGAGCCGCCGCGCGAACGCGGGCCGCAGCTCGACGGGCAGCGCGTCGGCCCACAGCAGCCAGCCGAGCTGCGAGCCGGCGCC
>DASZVK010000046.1:0-4385 GCA_035547175.1 Solirubrobacteraceae bacterium | reverse complement strand
GTCCCAGGTCACGGCCTTCGGCTCGGCGCACGTGCGCAGCGCGATCGCGCCGCGCGCCCGGCCGATCCCCGAGCCGCCGGCGCCGCCCCACGGGACCTGCGGCGCGCCGCGCTGGGTGAGGTGGTCGTTGCACCAGACCATGCCCGTGCGCAGCTCGCGCGCGATGCGCAGCGCCTTGTGGCGGTCGGCCGTCCAGACCGACGCCGACAGCGCCGCCTCGGCGTCGTTGGCCAGCGCGATCGCGTCCGCCTCGTCGTCGACGACGGCGATCGCCAGCACCGGTCCGGGCACCTCGTCGCGCATGATCCGCATCGCCGGGTGCACGCCGGTGACGACGACGGGCTCGACGTAGGCGCCGCGCCCGCCGCGTCGCACGCCGCCGCAGCGCACGACGGCGCCGTCGGCGACGGCCTGCTGCAGCGCCGCGTCGACGCGCTCGAGCCGGTCGTGGGCGACGAGCGGGCCGACGTCGGTGTCGTGCTCGCGCGGGTCGCCGACGCGCAGCGCCCGCGTCGCCCGGACGACGCCCTCGACGAACGGCTCGGCGACCTCCGCGACGACGATCGCGCGCTCGACGCTGGCGCCGCTCTGGCCGGCGTTGGCGAACGCGCCCCAGACCGCGCCGGCGATCGCCCGCTCCAGCGGCGCGTCGGCGAGCACGAGCATCGCGTCCTTGCCGCCCGTCTCCAGCACCGCGCGGCGCAGCAGGCGCGCGCACGCCTGGCCGACCTCGCGCCCGGCGCCGAGCGAGCCGGTGAAGCGCACCTGCGCGACGACCGGGTCGGCGACGAGCGCGCGGCCCGCGTCGGCGTGGCCCTGGACGACCTGCAGCAGGCCCTCGGGGATGCCCGCACGGGCGAACAGCCGGCCGATCCGCTCGCCCGCCAGGCAGGCGTGCGGCGAGGGCTTGAGGACGACGCCGTTGCCGGCCATCAGCGCCACCGCGACGTCGCCCAGCGGCGTGGCGAACGGCTCGGCCGCCGGGCCGAGCACGGCGACGACGCCGAGCGGCTCGTAGCTCCAGCGCGCGCGCTTGCCGGGGTGGACCGCCTGCGCCACGTGCGCGCGCTCGCCCGCGAGCACCCGCGGGCCCTCGTCGGCCAGCCAGCGCAGCGTCTCGACGGCGGGCAGCAGCTCCATCGCCATCGCCTCGGTGCGCGGGCGGCCCTGCTCGGCGCAGATCAGGTCGGCCAGCTCGTCGAGCTCGGCGATCACGGCCTGCGCGGCCAGCTCCATGTAGCGCGCGCGGTCGCGCAGCCGCAGCCGCGCCCACAGCCGCTGGACGAGCGCCGCCTCGTCGACCGCCGCCGAGATCGCCGCCCCGTCGGCCGCCGCGACCGACCCGATCGCCTCGCCGGTGACCGGGCTGAGGGCTTCCAGGCGGGTGCCGGAGGCGGGCTCCGCCCCAGGTGTCGGGGCCATCGCCATGTGGGGGCGATGATCGCAGACGGCCTACGCGCCGCGCGCCCGCCGGATCGCCTCCAGGCGCTCGCGCAGCGCGGCCTCGCGCTCGCCCGGCGCGTAGAAGCGCGTGCCCTCCAGGCCGGGCGGCATCAGCTCCTGCGGCGAGAGGTGGCCGGGGCGGTCGTGCGGGTAGTCGTAGCCCTCGCCGCGGCCGAGCGCGGCCGCCCCGGGGTAGTGCGCGTCGCGCAGGTAGGCGGGCGGTGGCTGCGCGCCGTGGCGGCGGACGTGCTCGCGCGCGGCGCCGAGCGCCGCGCCGGCCGCGTTGGACTTCGGCGCCAGCGCGAGGTAGATCGCGCACTGCGCGAGCGCGAACGTCGCCTCCGGGAGGCCGACGTGCTCGACCGCCTGCGCGGTCGCGACGGCGACCTGCAGCGCCCGCGGGTCGGCGTTGCCGACGTCCTCGGAGGCGAGGATCACCATGCGACGGACGATGAAGCGCGCGTCCTCGCCGCCCTCCAGCATGACCGCGAGGTAGTAGAGCGAGGCGTCGGGGTCCGAGCCGCGCGTGGCCTTGATCCACGCCGAGATCAGGTCGTAGTGCTGGTCGCCGCCCTTGTCGTAGAGCACGGCGCGGCGCTGGAGCGCGTCCTCGGCCGCCGCGAGCGTCACCGTGGGGTGGGCGGGATCCGAGCTCGCCGTCTCGGCGGCCAGCTCGAGCGCGGCCAGCGCCGTGCGGGCGTCGCCGCCCGAGCGCTCGGCGAGGAACTCCAGCGCGTCGTCGTCGACGGCCGCGCGCAGCTCGCCGCGCTCGATCGCGCGGCGCAGCAGCACGGCCACGTCCTGCGCGCCGAGCGCGTGCAGCTCGATCACCTGCGCGCGCGACAGCAGCGCCGAGTTGACCTCGAAGTACGGGTTCTCCGTCGTCGCCCCGATCAGCGTGACCAGGCCCTCCTCGACCGCCGGCAGCAGGCGGTCCTGCTGGGCCTTGTTGAAGCGGTGGATCTCGTCGAGGAAGAAGATCGTCTGGCGGCCCATGGCGCGCCGCTCGCGCGCGCGGTCGAGCACGCCGCGGACCTCCGCCGTGCCCGCCTGGACCGCGCTGAGCTCCTCGAAGGCGGCGTCGGCCGCCGAGGCGACGATCCGCGCCAGCGTCGTCTTGCCCGTGCCGGGCGGGCCGTAGAGGACCATCGAGAACGGGCGGCCCTCCTCGATCGCGCGGCGCAGCGTCGATCTCTCCCCACCCACCCCGAGCACGTGCTCCTGGCCGACGACCTCCTCGAGCGTGCGTGGGCGCATGCGCGCGGGCAGCGGCGCGTGGGGGTCGACGTCCGGCTGCGGCGCCGCGCCCGGCGCGTCGTCGGCGGGGAACAGCTGGTCGGCCATGCAAGGGAAGTATCCCGGGGCGACGGGCGCGCTCAGGCGGATGGGCCGGCAAACCCGCGGTATGCGCGGGTTCTCCGGCCCATCCACGCGGGTGCGGCCGTCGGCGGCCGGGCTGCGGCTCGACCCCGTTAGCCTCCCGAGGGCCATGGCCGACGCCGTCGCCCTGCTGCAGGAGCTGATCCGCTTCGACACGGTCAACCCGCCGGGCAACGAGCGTCCCGCGCAGGAGCGCATCGCCGGGCTGCTGACCGGCGCCGGGCTCGAGGTCACGCTCGTCGGCCGCACCGAGCAGCGCCCCAACCTCGTCGCGCGGCTGCCGGGCACGGGCGACGGGCCGACGCTGTGCCTGCTCTCGCACATCGACACCGTGCTCGCCGACCCCGCCGACTGGGAGCGCGACCCGTGGTCGGGGGAGCTCGTCGACGGCTTCGTCTGGGGACGCGGGGCGATCGACATGAAGTCGCAGACGGCGGCCGAGGTCGCGGCGGTCCTGCGGCTCGCGCGCGAGGGCTGGCGCGGCGCCGGCGACGTGCTGCTCGTCGTCGTCGTCGATGAGGAGACCGGCGGCGCCGACGGCGCGCAGTGGATCTGCGCCGAGCGCCCCGAGCTCGTGCGCTGCGACTACCTGCTCAACGAGGGCGCCGGCAGCGTGATCCCGTTCGGCGACGAGCGCGTCTACGGCGTCTGCGTCGGCGAGAAGGGCGTCTTCCGCTTCAAGGTGCTCGCCGACGGCGCCGCGGCGCACGCCTCGATGCCGCAGATGGGCGACAACGCGCTGCTGAAGATCGCGCCGATCATCTCCCGGCTCGGCGAGCGCCAGCCGCCGCACGACGTCACCGACGTCCCGCGGGCGATGCTCGACGGCCTCGGCGTCTCCTTCGAGGAGCTGCGCGAGCGCGATCCGCTGCTGGCGGTCGTCGTCGAGCCGCTGCTCGGCGTGACGTTCGCGCCGACGCGCGTGTGGGCGAGCGACAAGATCAACGTCATCCCCGCGCAGGCGGGCGTCGCCGTCGACTGCCGTGTGCCCCCGGGCCTCGGGCGCGAGGCGGCCGAGCGGCGCCTGCGCGAGCTGCTCGACGGCGCCGACGGCTACCGCGTCGAGTTCATGGAGCAGGTCGCGGGCAACACCTCGCCGGTCGACACGCCGCTGATGGCGACGATCGCCGACTGGGTCGCCGCCGAGGACCCCGGCGCGCGCGTCGTGCCGACGATCCTGCCCGGCTTCAGCGACACGCGCTCCTGGCGGGCGGCGTTCCCCGACGTCGTCGGCTACGGCTTCTTCCCCCAGAGCCACCAGACCCTGCACGAGACCGCGTCGCTGATGCACGGCGCCGACGAGCGCATCGACGCGCGCGACGTCGAGCTGGCGACGCGCTTCTACGAGCACGCGGCGCGGGAGCTGTGCGGTGGCCGCTGACGGCGACCGCGACGCGCCGCTGCGGCTCGGCGGCATGGCGCTCGGCAACGGGCTGCTCGTCCACGGGCCGACGAGCTGGGCCGCGGCCGTGCGCCGCCGCGACGGCTCGATCGCCGTCGCCTCGGGGCGCAAGCCGCGCGCCCCGCGGGGGATCGGCGACCTGCCGGGTCTGCGCGGCGTC
>DASZVK010000045.1:0-3300 GCA_035547175.1 Solirubrobacteraceae bacterium | reverse complement strand
CGAGGACTCGACGACCGCGTCGGCGAGCAGCAGGGCGACCGAGCAGGCGCCCCCGGCGGCCAGCAGCCGCCCGTCGAGCGTGCGCCGCGGCGTGATCGCGAACGCCAGCGTCGCCCACGGCAGCAGCAGCGCCGGCCACTCCAGGTAGCCGTGCACGAGCCGGAAGGTCACGTCGGCGCGCGAGGCGCCGAGGTCGGCCGCGAGCCAGTCCACGCCCGAGACGAAGTAGGCCCACGCGGCGACCGCGAGCAGGGCCGTGTAGGACAGCAGCCGGGCTCGCGCCGTCGCCGTCGACCGCCGCCGCAGCGCGCGGACCGTGAGCAGGCCGCCGGCGGCGAGCACGGCCAGCGTCAGCAGGTTGTCGGCGAAGATCCGCCCCGCCTGGCCGAGGCCCGTGTGGATGCCGGGCAGGCCGCTCGCCGCAGGGCCGACGCCGAGGTCGGGCGCGAACGCCAGCGCGAGCTGGAGGACGACGCCCAGGCCCAGCGCGGTGGCCAGCGGGTACGACAAACGTTGAGCCAAGGCAGGAAGGATTGCAGGTCGCGCCCGTCCTGCCGATTACAGGCGGTGATGCGCCCGCATCCGATCGTGGGCCCCCTGCGTGAGATCGCCGCCGTCGCGTGGACGCTGGCCGCCGCATGGGTCGCCCTCCCGGGAGGCCTCGCCCCCAGCGCGCCGGCGATCGCCGTCCTCGCCGTCAGCGCGCTGGCGCTGCTGGCGCCCACGCCGCGCCGGGTCGGCCGGCGCCGTTGGTCCAGTCCTTCGGACGCTCGCTAAAGCTGCGGGCGCATCGGCCGATCAACCGGCCGACGACCGCAGGAGTCCGAGCGACAAACGCCGGCGTCATCCCGAAACCATGATCCCAGGAGGGAACATCGCAATGCTCAAGCGACTTCGCTCGCGTCTGCATGGCGAGGACGGCTTTACGCTCATCGAGCTCCTCGTCGTGATCCTGATCATCGGCATCCTCGCCGCGATCGCCATCCCGTCGTTCCTCAACCAGAAGAGCAAGGCCAGCGACGCCAACACCAAGTCCGAGGCCCGCACGGCCCAGACGGCGATGGAGACGTACTACACCGACCACGGCAACTACACCGACGCTTCGGTGAGCGCCCTCACCCAGATCGAGTCGACGCTGTCGTCGGCCGACCTGGCCGTCACGCCCGGCGCGAGCACGTACACGGTCTCGGTGACCGACCACGGCCGCACGTACTCCATCTCCAAGGACTCGAGCGGAAACATCAGCCACAGCTGCACGGTGGCCGACCGCAACGACGCCGGCGGCTGCGTCCTGCCCGCCAGCGGCACGTCCGGCAGCTGGTAGCTCCGACAGGCAAATCGAGCGGCACCTCGAGGGGGAGCGCGCAGCGCTCCCCCTCGGTCGTTCTCGGTCGGCCACCGACGTGATGCCTTGCTCAAGCGCGCCGCGCCGCGGTCGATAACCGGAGCGTGGACCTTGTCGACCCGTCCGCCCGCTCCCGGCGCGACGAGCACGGCTACGTGCTCATCGAGGTCGTCGTCGGCGCGCTGCTGCTGGTGCTCATCTCGCTCGGCATCTACGCCGGCTTCGACGGCGCCTCGCGCCAGTCCGGGCGCAACCGCGACCGCTCGGTCGCCGCGGCGCTCGCCCAGCAGGACCAGGAGCGGATGCGGACGATGAGCGTCGCCGGCCTCGCCGCGTACGCGACGACGCCCTACAGCCGCAGCGTGACCGCCGGCGGGCAGACGTACACGGTCACCTCGAACGTCGGCTACGCCAACGACACCGACTCGCCCGCGAGCTGCACGAGCGCCGCGCCCGCCGCCTCCTACCTGAAGATCAGCTCGACGGTCACCGGCCCGGCCGACGGCAACGGGCCGGTCACGGTCGCCAGCCTCGTCTCGCCCCGCGCCGGTCAGGGCGGGACGGCGGTGCAGGTCGTCGGCGACGGCGGCGTGGGCGTCCCCGGGGTGCCCGTCACCCTCGACCAGAACGCGGCGCTCTCGGGGACGACGGACGCCAACGGCTGCGTCCAGTTCGGCTTCCTCGACGACGCCACCGACTACAGCTTCTCGATCAACGCCAACGGTTACGTCGACCCGTCCGGCAACCAGGCGCTGACCGCCAAGCCCCTGACCGTGACGCCGGGCAGCGCGAGCATCACATCGGTCACCTACGACAAGGCCGGCGCCGTCCAGGCGAGCTTCGTCGACTCGAACGGCAACCCGGTCGTCGGCATGGGCGCGACCCTGATGAACAACGGCGTCCCGCTGACGAACAACGAGCGCCCGCTCGCGCTGACGGCGGGCACGTCGCCGACCAGCGCGTACACGTTGTTCCCGTTCACCAGCTCCTACGCCGCCTGGGCGGGTGCATGCCACGCCGCGATGCCGCCCACCGCCAACCAGGCGTCGGTCAAGGTGGTGGGTGGCCAGGTCGCGCCGGTCAGGCTGACGCTTCCCACCCTCAAGGTGACCGTGCAGAGCCAGACGACCACCGGCTCCGGCAGGAACCAGAGGACGACGACCGCCCCGCTGAGCGGCGCCGACGTGCGCGTCACCGACGCCTGCGGATCGCAGTACCCCGCCCTGCCCGCGACCGACGGCAATGGCAAGACGAGCGGCAGCTTCCCCTACGGCCAGGGGATCCAGGTCTGCGCCGACGACAACCGCGGCTCGTCAAGCCGCCGCGACACCGAGACGGCGGCGATCACGTCGTCCTCGGGCGCCAGCGTCACGCTGACGATCGACTCGTCTTCCACGCCGGGCCGGTCGTGCTGATGGGCGACCATCCGCGTCTCGCCGATGCCCGCGGCTTCACGGTCGTCGAGCTGGTAGTCGCGATCGCCGCCGGGCTCGTCGTCCTGCTCGGCGCGTTCACGATCATCGACCACACCTTCGCCGAGACGCAGACGGTCACGCGCCGCGACGACGCGGCCGCGCGCGGCCGCCAGGCGCTCGACCTGATCGTCCGCCAGCTGCGCGCGCAGGTGTGCCTGCAGACCAACCCCCCGACGACCCCGATCGTCTCGGGCGACGGCAAGTCGATCGTGTTCTACGCCTACCTCGGCGACCCCACGACGGCCACGACGACGACCCAGTACGACTCCGGCAGCGGGCAGCCGTATCCCGTCAAGCACACGCTCGCCTACACGTCGGTCGGCGGCAACCCGGGCAGCATCACCGAGACCGACGCGCCCGTGACCTCGTTCTCGCCCGTGACCGTCGGCGCCGCGACGACGCGGACGCTCGTCACCGACGTCGTGCCTCCCTCCGGCGGTGCGATCTTCACCTACTACGGCCCGAGCTCGTCGGGCTCGA
>DASZVK010000044.1:0-2091 GCA_035547175.1 Solirubrobacteraceae bacterium | reverse complement strand
GCGCCGGGCGGGCATCGACGCGCTCGACACGCGCCTGCGCGGCGCCCTGGCGCGCGAGCGCGTCGCCCTGCGCGCCCGCATCGACGAGGCCTACCGCGTGGCGGCGTTCGAGGTGCGCGACTTCGTGCGGCCGCGCGCGTGGCTGTTCGGCGAGCACCGCGCCGAGGCCGCCGACGAGCAGTTCCTCGTCGAGCTGCTCGAGGACGCCGTCGAACGCGCGACCTTGGCGACGCGCGTCGCCCTCTACGCCGCCGTCGTGCCCCCCGACGCGCCGCCCGAGTCGCTGCCGATCGCCGTCCGCGAGGAGGTCGCGCGCGCGATCGACACGGCCGTTGCCCGCTTCGACGCGTACGCGCACGGAGTGGTCGAGGGCGGCGCCGTGGCCGAGTTCTTCCGCTCGGAGCTGCCGCGCATCGCGCTGGACGCCGCCGCGATCCGCAACGCGCTCGCGCGCCGCGCGCCGGATCCCGAGCGCGCGCTCTTCGCGCAGCTCGCGCACGATCTCGCCGAGGCCTTCCGGCGAGCGCACGCCGCGCTGGACGCGGACGAGACCGAGGCGAGCATCCGGCGCCTGCTCGTCGAAGAGCGCCTCGAGAAGCCGCTGGCGGCCCTCGCGCACGCCGTCGCCGAGCTACAGCGCGGCGACCAGCAAAGCTAGCGGCGCCGCCGGGAGCGCAACCATACGCGGCGATTCGGGCGCACCCGTCGTCGGATCGAGGCGGAACACCGCCAACGTCTTGCTGGCTTGGTTGCCCACGAGGAGGAACGCGCCGCTCGGGTCGACGGCCATGGGCCCCGCGCCGTGCCCGCCGCTCGCGACGTGCCCCTGGCCCTGCAGCGTGCCGTCGGCCGCGACGGCGAAGATCGCGACGCTGTCGTCGCCGTGGTTCGTCACGTAGAGGAAACGACCGCCGCGCCCGAGCGCCAGATCGGCGGGCCGGCTCTTACCGCGCTTGTGGCCCTCCGGCAGCGTCGAGACGATCTGGGACGACAATGCCGACAGCGCCTTCAGATCGACGTCGTAGAGGTGCACGGAGACGGTGTCGCTGACTTCGTCGAGGACGTAGACCCAGCGGCCGCTCGGATGACAGGCGAGGCGCGCCGGTCCCGAGCCGGCGGGCAGCGCCAGCGGCGGTCCGGCCTTCGGCGTGAGGATCCCCGTCCCGGTGTTGAACGAGAACTGCGAGATCGTGCTGGCGCGCAGGTTGGTCACGAACGCCAGCTGGTTCGCGGGGTGCAGCGCCACGGCGCTCGCGCCCGCGCCCGCGGCGAAGGTGCCGATGCTCCCGAGCTTCCGGTCCGGCGTGATGGCGAGGACGCTCACGCTGCCGCTGCCGGGGTGAGCGACCAGGACGTACTTCCCCGTCGCGTCGACGGCGGCGCCCGAGGGCTGTGGACCGCCGGCCGGCGCGCGCCCGGTCGGGGTGAGCGCGCCCGTCTTCGTGTTGACCGCGAGCGCGACCGCCGTGGCGTTCGCGTCGTCGACGGCGACGATCGTTTCGCGTTCGGCGGAGCGCACGAGCGAGGAGGGCGAGCGGCCCACGTCGACCGCGCCGCGACGCCCCAGCGCGCCCGACGCGAGATCGAGGTGGAAGCCCGCGACCGAGCCGCCCACGAGGCCGACGTAGACGAACGTGCGGCCCGCGGGCTCGGCGGCGGCGCTCTCGGGACCGGCCGACGTCGGCACCGACGGAGCCGCGCGACCACCGCTGGATGCGGCGCAGGAAGCCAGCATCGGCAGCAACACGAGGAGGCGCCACAGGCGAGGTCCCGGCATGGCCGAGACGATAACCCGGACGCGCCGAAGTAGCGCGGGTCTGCCACGAGCGCACGATTTCGTCGCGCCAGGCCCCGCGGCCGGTGCAAGATCGGTGCGATGACTCGGCTGGTTCTCGGCATCGACGAGGCAGGGCGCGGCCCGGCGCTGGGCGCCATGGTCATGGCCGCCGTCGCGCTGGATCCGGTCGCTTCGCGGCGCCTGCGGCGCGCCGGCGTCGCCGATTCGAAGAGCTTCGGCGCCGGGCCCGAGGCGCACGAAAAGCGCCTCGCCCTCTACGAGATCATCCGCGCCCACGCCGCGTGGATCGCCAT
>DASZVK010000043.1:0-30751 GCA_035547175.1 Solirubrobacteraceae bacterium | reverse complement strand
GAGGTCGTCAGTGATACGAGAGTCCGCGTCGTAAGTCAGGAACCAGCCGTTGGGCGCGGCCTTCAGCATGCGCGCGAGGCGCTGGTGGTCATCCCAGGACATTGCGTGCAAGTACAGATCGTCGCCTTCCACGAGGTACGGCGGATCGGCATACATGAAGAACTCCGGATCACCGAGGTACGTCTCGGCAAGTCCGACTCCGTCCTGCTCGCAAACCGTAATCCGGCTGGCATACCGCGAGAGGACGCGTACGCGGTGAGACAGCTTGTCCTTGTTGAAGCGAGCGTCGATCAGCCACTTGCCGGTCTGCTCGAGGCCGCCGATCGGTCGCGCGTCGAGGATCCCTGACCTATTCGTGCGGTTTAGGTAGAACGTCGCAAAACCAAGTTGGAGGTCAGAACCGCCGTCGCGGTACTGAGCACGTTGGCGATGCCACTCCTCAACGGACAAGTCTGCGTCCGCGATAAGGTCCAAGAACGAGTCAGTGTCTTCGAGAATGGCCCGCCAGAAGGCCGCTATGCCTGGGTTCAGGTCGTTGAGAACGACCTGCTCTACGTACTCATCGAAGAGAAGGCGCAACCCCACGCCCGCGCCTCCAGCGAACGGCTCTACGTATGTGGAGGCTCTTACCGGCTGCGATTCGATCAAACGGCCGATAAACGCAGCCAACCGCCCTTTACCACCCGGATATCGAAGCGGGCTGAGGTATAGGGCTTCGACGTTAGACAAGGTCGTTCAGGGCCTGCAAGAACGGCTGGATGTTCGCCGCGATGCTGCGAACCGTCGTCCCGTCAGCGTGGTAGTGCTGGTTATGCACGAATGCGTGGAGAGTGTTGACGGAGTAGAGACTCGTACCGTCCGCAAGCCCGGTCCGCATGTAGCTGTATTCGTCGGCCTTCTTCGTCGGATCGACCTTGTTCAGACACGTGCCGATTCGCTTACGCAGCTTCTGGTCCGTGGGTAGCGACTTCTCTGCGATGAACTGGTCGACCGAAAGTTCGAGGATCGCCCGCGTTAGGACGGCTGCGGCATTGGGCAGTTTGTCGACGTCGAGACTCCGAAACTCGCGAAGCAGCGCCTGCGTCTTGGAGCCAAGGCTGCTGAGATCCAAAGTCTGGAAAGGCTTCGCCGGTTTGCTCGGACGAGGGCGCGGTTTCGGTTTCGGGGACGGCGCAGCCGACGGCGCGTCGCTCAACGGCTTCGCCTCCGGAAGCCGCTGCTTCGCCTCGGGCTCCGGAGTTCCTTTGAGGTACGCGGTCCGCTGCTCCTTTGACTTCAACTGGCTTACGCCGACGTCGGCGGCGATATCACCGAGTAGGTGCTCGAAGAACGCCTGACGGGCGGTTGCGGGGAACTCGAATCTGATCGCGGATCTGTCGTCAACCATCCCGATCCGAGAGCGAAAATTCGGGTCTTGCACTAGACGGCCCAGTGTGGTGAGCCGCTTCTCAGCGACGCGAACTGCTAGCTCTTGGATGATCTCGTTGTCCGGGTAGCCGGACGCGACGGCCTCGAGGAATGAGATAGCTCGTGCGGCCTGGGAGTTCGGCTTGTGCGAGAACCTGTTCGTCGCGAACGAGTTCCAGCGCACGACTCCAGCTCCACCCGCCTCCCCGGTGTGCCGCAGTTCCATCCAGTGCGAGGCCTCATCGCGAGACCCCGCTACGGCGCACTCCACCTCCTCTGGGGCCGTCCCGCCGCGCGCAACACGCTTGATGGCCGCCTCGATCACTGTGCCCTCTGCCAGGCCCGGGTTGTCGATCAGACGGATGGCGGACAGCCTACGGTTGCCCTCCACAACGATGTAGTTGCGCCCTTTCTTGATGACCAACAGGCGGTCGATCGGGCTGAGGCCCCACTCAATGATGTCGTTCGCCAGCACCACAAGCTTCTGCCGCTCGGTCTCGATGAGTGCATGGACCGCATCCCGTTGAGACTCGACCTGCGCATGTCGGGGATTCTCGACGTCAAGAAGCAGCTGCCCGACGGAGATTGTCTTGGTCTCAAAAGCCACCGCGCGGCAGTATGCACTGCTTTGCAGACCTCAAGCAAGCCTGGGAAGCAGCCTCCAGGCCCACGCCTGCATGTGCCTACGCCCCGCGACTTGCCCTACCCACACAATCCCACAGCCTCAGCTGATCGCGGTGGTAGGCGGGCTTAGGGTGGCCCGTACCCGCGTCACGTGGAGGGGCGCAGGAGGGGCGCAACCGCTGCGCCACCCCGCCCCCACCGAGAGAAAAACCCCGCATTAGCAGGGTTTTTCTCGACGCGCCCGAGAGGACTCGAACCTCTGACCTTCGGTTCCGTAGACCGACGCTCTATCCAACTGAGCTACGGGCGCAGCGCGACGAGCCAGTGTAGTCGTGCTCCGAGGCAGGCCACACCGCGCCCGCAGCCGCGCCCGCGGCGCGCTCACGCCAGCGAGGCGGCGACCTCGTCCAGCGCGTCGAAGCTCCGCTGCATCCCCGCCTCCATGCCCGAGGCGATGATCGCGTCGCGCTGCTCGGGCGAGGTGCAGCGCACGACGGTCTCGAGCCCCGTGCCGCCGTCCACCGTCGCGGCCAGCATGATCGTGTTCGTCGTGTAGCTCTCGGGCACGTCCTCGAAGCCGGCGAACTCGTAGGCCTCGGTCGAGACGATGCGCTCGGCCTCCGCCAGCTCGAGGTACTCGCCGCGGAAGGCGACCTCGCCGCCCTCGGGGAGGTCCATCACGTAGCGCCAGCGGCCGCCGACGCGCAGGTCGATCTCGCACGTGCGCATCGTCCCGTGGCCGCCCGCCGGCCACCAGCGGCTGACCAGCGCGGGCTCGGTGATCGCGCGCCACACCAGCGGCGGCGGCGCCGCGAACGCGCGGCGGATCACCACCAGATCCGGGGCCGGGAGCTCCACCGTCGCCCGACCCGAAGAGGCCATGCCCTCCATCAACGTCCCTCCTGTCGTCGCAGGTCGCCGAGCACGTCGTCGAGCGCCGCGTAGCGCTGCCAAAACGCAGCCAAACGGGCTGAACGTCTCTCGGGCTATTCGCCGCTCCGCTCTCGAGAGGACCCTGCGGTTTGCAGGACTTCCTCGACGGAGAGGGCGGGATTCGAACCCGCGAAGGAGCTTTCCGCCCCTTACTCGCTTAGCAGGCGAGTGCCTTCAGCCACTCGGCCACCTCTCCCGGGAAAGGCGGAGTCTAGACATCGCCCGGCCGCCGCCGACCAATCGCCCGGCCGTCGCCGACCACCGACTAGCATCGGCGAGCGCGCCCGGAGGGGTGGCAGAGCGGTTGAATGCGGCGGTCTTGAAAACCGCTAGGCCGGGTCGACCGGTCTCGTGGGTTCGAATCCCACCCCCTCCGCTCGCAGACGCCGCGCCGCGCTCCCGGCGGCGGCCCCGCAAGCCCCACGCCGCGCGCCCGCAGCGGCCCGCGAGCCACGGGCCGCACGCCGTCAGCGAAACGCGCAGGCCGCCAGGTGGTCGTTCACCAGCCCCGCGGCCTGCATGAACGCGTGCGCCGTCGTCGGGCCGACGAAGCGGAACCCGAGCCGCTTGAGCTCGCGGGCGAGCGCCGTCGACTCCGGCGTGCTCGCCGCCAGGTCGGCGCGTGTACGCGGCGCGCCGCGCTCCGCCGCCGGGGCGAAGCTCCAGACGACGTCGGCCAATGCGCTCCCGTCGCGGCGCAGCGCGAGCGTCGCGCGGGCGTTGGCGACCGCCGCCTCGATCTTGCCGCGATGGCGGACGATCCGCGGATCGCCGAGCAGCCGCTGCACGTCGCGCTCGCCGAACGCGGCGATCCGCTCGACGTCCCATCCCGCGAACGCCGTCCGAAACCCCGCCCGCCGACGCAGGATCGTCAGCCACGAGAGGCCCGACTGGAACAGCTCCAGGGTGAGCATCTCGAACAGCTCGCGCTCGCCGCGCATCGGGCGACCCCACACGCGGTCGTGGTACTCGACGTACTCGGGCGCGCCCAGGCACCACCAGCAGCGCGGCCTGCCGTCGTCGCCGGGGAGGACGTCCACGGCGATCGGTCCCTGCGGCTAGTCGCCCTTCCCGGCCACCCGCGCGATCCACTCCGAGAGGCTGCGGATCTCGGCGGCCGACAGCTTCTTCTTGAACGAGGGCATCCCGCCGCCGCCGTCGGTCACCTGGTGGTCGATCTGGTCGACGGTCGGCTTGAGCGTGTCGAGGTCGGGGCCGATGCGACCCACCGCGCCCGCCGCCTTGAGCGTGTGACACGACGCGCAGCCCAGCGAGCTGAACTGCTTGACGTGCGGGTCCTTCCCACCGCCCCCGCCCCCGCCGCCGTTGCCCGCTCCGCCCCCGCCTCCGCCGCCTCCGCCGCAGGCGACGAGCACGAGGGCCGCCGCGCAGACGGCGGCCAGGGCGGGGAGTCGACGCATGGCGCAAAGACTACGCCGAGGGTGGACGCCCGGCGGCGCGGCCCATCAGACTGTCGGCATGGCCGCGACCGACGCCCCCGACGCCGCCACCGGGCCGGCGTTCTCGCTCGAGCTCGACGAGGACCACCTGGCCGTCCGCGACTGGGTCCACGGCTTCGCCGAGCGCGTCGTGCGCCCGGCCGCCGCCGAGTGGGACGAGCGCGAGGAGACCCCGTGGGAGATCATCCGCGAGGCGGCCGAGATCGGCCTCTACTCGCTCGACGGCATGGCGCAGCTGTTCGCCGACCCCGCCGGCCTGCAGCTCCCGATCGCCAACGAGGAGCTCTTCTGGGGCGACGCCGGCATCGGCCTGGCGATCATGGGCACGTCGCTGCCCGCCGCGGCGATCGTCGGCCAGGGCACGCCCGAGCAGATCGGCGAGTGGCTGCCGCGCTGCTTCGGCACGCCCGGCGACGTCAAGGTCGCGGCGTTCTGCTCGTCGGAGCCCAACGCCGGCTCCGACGTCGGCGCGATCCGCACGACCGCCCGCCACGACGAGGCGACCGGCGACTGGGTCATCAACGGCCAGAAGGCATGGGCGACCAACGGCGGCATCGCCGACGTCCACGTCGTCGTCGCCCAGACCGACCCGGCGCTCGGCGCCCGCGGCCACGCCGCCTTCGTCATCTCCAAGGACGAGACGAAGGGCATCGAGCAGGGGGCCAAGGTCCGCAAGCACGGCCTGCGCGCATCGCACACCGCCGACGTCCACCTCGACGACTGCCGCGTCCCGGGCAGCGCGCTGCTGGGCGGCAAGGAGCGGCTCGACGAGCGTCTCGCGCGCGTGCGCGAGGGCCGCAGCGGCGGCGGCCAGGCGGCGATGCAGACCTTCGAGTCCACGCGCCCGACCGTCGCCGCGCAGGCGCTCGGCATAGCGCGCGCGGCGTACGAGCTCGCGCTCGACTACGCCAAGGAGCGCGAGCAGTTCGGCCGCAGGATCGTCGAGAACCAGGCGATCGCGTTCACGCTGGCGCGGATGAAGCTCGAGATCGACGCCGCGCGGCTGCTGGTCTGGCGCGCGGCGTGGATGGGCCGCAACCAGGTCCGCTACGAGAACGCCGAGGGCTCGATGAGCAAGCTCAAGGCCGGCGAGGTCGCCGTCTGGGTCACCGAGCGCGCGATCCAGGTCCTCGGCGACAACGGCTACACGCGCGAGTTCCCCGTCGAGCGCTGGCACCGCGACGCCAAGATCTACGACATCTTCGAGGGCACGGCCGAGATCCAGCAGCTCGTGATCGCGCGCGCGATCTCGGGCGTCCACATCCGGTGAAAGGGCCGTTGACCGCGTCCCGTCCGGTCGGGTAGGGATGAGCGGTGGTCTTCGAGCCCCCGTCGCTTGAGATCTTCGACGAGCGGCCGGCGCCGGGCACGCGCGTCGTCGCCCTCGCCGGAGAGCTGCACCTGTCGACCGCGCCCGAGCTGCGGGCGCGGCTGTCGCGCGTGATCTCGCTGCGGCCGCCGGCGCTGATCGTCGACCTCTCCGGCGTCGAGTTCATCGACTCCACGGGCCTCAGCGTCCTGCTCGGCGCGCTGCGCCGCGTCGAGCGCAGTGGCGGGCGCCTGGCGCTGGTCGCCGGCAGCGCGACCGTGATGCGCCTCTTCCACATCACGCGCCTCGACGAGACCTTCGCGATCTGCGCGACGCGCGAGGAGGCGCTCGAGCGCGTCGGCGCTACGGGCGACGGGCGCTGATGCCGCGGACGTCGCCGTCCTCGTCGGCCAGCACGCGGACGTCGCGGTAGCCGGCGTCGCGCAGCTCGCCGCGCAGCAGCTCGGCCTCGCCTCCGCCCAGCTCGAGCACCAGCGCGCCGCCGTCGCGCAGCCAGCGCGCCGCCTCGCGCAGGGCGCGGCGCAGCACGTCGGTCCCGTCGGGCCCGCCGTCGTAGGCGAACGCCGACTCGAACGTCAGCGTGTCGCGCTGCAGCAGCGGCAGGTCGGCGTGCGGCACGTACGGCACGACGCCGGCGACGACGCCGACGCGGCCGGCCAGCTCGGCCGGCAAGGGCGCGAACAGGTCCCCCTCGTAGACCTCGACGCCGTTGGCGCGGGCGCAGGCGACCGCCCGCGGGTCGACGTCGCAGGCGACGACGCGCGCTCCCGGCCGGCGCGCGGCGAGCACGACGGCCACGGCGCCCGAGCCGGTGCACAGGTCGACCGCGACGCCCGCATCCGGCAGCAGCGCGACGGCCTCGAGCGCGATCGCCTCGGTCTGCGGGCGCGGGACGTAGACGCCCGGGTCGACGCGGACCTCGACGTCGCAGAACGTCACGCCGCCCACGATCCAGGCGAGCGGCTCGCCGCTCAGGCGCCGCACGACGAGCCGCTCGAGCAGCGCGCCGTCGCCGCCGGCCCGCGCCAGCAGCTCGCCGGCCTCCTCGTCGGCGGCGACGAACCCGGCCCGCGCGAGCCGCGCCGCGAGCGAGGACCGCTCGCCCGCCACGCTCAGACCACGCTCAGGCCGCCGGCAGCTCGGCCGGCGCGCCGAACGGCGTCAGCACGGCGGGCAGCGCGATCGAGCCGTCCTCGCGCTGGCCGTTCTCGAGCAGCGCGATCAGGTGCCGCCAGGTCACGGCCGTGCCGTTGAGCGTGTGCGCGATCTCCGGCCGCCTGGCGTCCGCCGGCCGGTAGCGGATCTCCAGCCGCCGGGCCTGGAAGTCGGTCGTGTTCGACGTCGAGGTGACCTCGCGGTAGCGCTGCTGGCCCGGCATCCACGCCTCGCAGTCGAACTTGCGCGCGGCGCTCGCGCCGAGGTCGTCGACGGCGATGTCGACCACCCGGTAGGGGATCTCCAGCTCCTGCAGGATCTCCTCCTCGATCGCCAGCAGCCGCTCGTGCTCGGCCGACGAGTCCTCGGGCGCGACGAAGCTGAACATCTCGACCTTGTCGAACTGGTGCACGCGGAAGATGCCGCGCGTGTCCTTGCCGGCCGCGCCCGCCTCGCGGCGGAAGCACGACGAGAAGCCCGCGTAGCGGCGCGGCAGCTCGTCGAGGATCTCGCCTGCGTGCAGCGAGGCGAGCGCGACCTCGCTCGTGCCGACGAGGTAGAGGTCGTCGTCGGGCAGCCGGTAGATCTGCTGCTCGGTGTCGGGCCACATGCCCGTGCCGAACAGCGCCTCCTGGCGCACCAGCACCGGCGGGATCACCGGCTCGAAGCCGCGCACGACGAGCTTGGCCAGCGCCCACGGGACGAGCGCGAGCTCGAGCAGCACGAGGTCGCCGCGCAGGTAGGCGAAGCGCGAGCCCGACAGGCGCGCGGCGCGCTCGAGGTCGATCCGCGGGCCGGCGAGCTCCTGGTGGTCGGCGCCGGCGCGCCCCGCCTCGCCGACCTCGCGCAGCACGGCGTCCTGCGCGGGCGCGGCGTCCTCGGGCACGTTCGGCAGCGTGGCGAGCGCCCCGGCGAGCCCGGCCTCGACCTCGGCGAGCTCGCCCTCGAGCGCTCGCGCCGCCGCCGCGACCTCCTGCATCGCCGCGATCTCGGCCGCCGCGTCGCCGCCGCCCGCCTTCGCCGCCCCGATCGCCTTGGAGGCCTCGTTCTGGCGGCCCCGCAGCCCCTCGAGCTCGGGCAGGATCGCGCGGCGGCGCCCGTCGAGCTCGAGCACGCGGTCGAGCGCCGAGCCGGCGTCGCCGTCGCGGCGTGCGAGCGCGGCGCGCACCGCCTCCGGGTCCTGCCTGATCAGCCTGACGTCGAGCACGGGCTCGCGCGCGGCGTGGCGCTACTGGCCGGGGCCCTTGGGCGGGTGGGCCTTGTCGCCGGCGTACTTGGCGACGAACTCGGCGACGGCCTGCGCGTCCTTGCCGACGACGATGTTCTCGGGCATGATCGCGCCGGAGAAGCCGCCGTTGCGGATCGCGTAGAGGACCTGGTCCTTGGTCTCCTTGCGCTGGTCGAGGTCCGGCCCGTCGGTGCGCTCCTTGTCGCGCACCTTCGTCGCCGAGCCCTGCGTGCCGGCGGCCTCGAGCGTGTGGCAGCCCGAGCAGCGCTGCGAGAAGATCACCGCGCCCCGGTGCACGACCGCGTCGCTCTTGGGCACGCTGACGCCCTCGGTGCCACACGCGACGAGCACCGCGGACAGGGCCAGGGGGGCGATGGCGAGGGCGATGCGGCGACGAGGCATGGGGGCGGCGGATCATACGAGAAGATGCGGCCCGAGCCATGCGTCGCCGCGCCCGCCTCCTCCTGCCGTTGGCCGCTCTCGCGGGCCTGCTGGCCGCCGGATGCGAGCCGAGCGCCGTGCCCGTCGGCGGCCGGACGGTGCGCATCGAGGCCTCCGAGTACCGCCTGCGCCCGCAGAACGTGACCGTCCGCGCCGGGCGCGTGACGTTCGTCGTCGTCAACCGGGGGCGCCTGATCCACAACCTCGCCGTCGAGCGGATCGCCAGCGACCCGGACACGACGCCGCCGACGCTCGGCCGGTCCTCCTCGCTGCACCCCGGCCAGACGAGCAAGCCGTTCACGATCGACCTGCCGCCGGGCAAGTACCGCCTCGTCTGCACGATCGGCAACCACGACGACCTCGGCGAGCACGGCTGGCTCTACGTCACCAAGGACTGAGGCGAAGGTCCCGGCGCCGGCCGATCGGTTGCCGCCGTTTTGGTGAAGACGCGCCGCGGCAGGATGCGAACGGCGGCGCGTCGACGTGGCCGGCGCCGGGATCGCCGAAGGCTTCGACGGCCGTCGGCCAACTCCTGCGGGCGACGTCCCTAGAACCCCGCCGACGTCCCGACCGCGCGCACGGCGAGGAAGCAGGTGACGACGAGCGCGAGGACCATGACGCCCGTCTCGCGCCGCAGCACCGACTCGACGATCGCGCGCTGCTGCGCCTCGCTCATGCGACCGACCTCGGCCGTGTCCTCGATCCCGCGCTCGGCGAGCACGCTCGCGGCCGAGGCGATGCGGACCTGCTCGGCGACGACGCCGACGACGATCGGCACCAGCGCGTAGACCCAGTAGAGCCCGTCGTCGGGCTCGTGCCCGGCCAGGGCAGCCACCCCGGAGACGGCCGCCAGCGCGACCGCGCACGCCTGCGCCGCGCGCGCCAGCGGCCAGAACGAGCGGCTGGCGCGCACCTGCCACCAGCTCCAGCCGCCGACCAGCGCGGCCAGCCCGGCGAGCGCGACCAGGGCCCACGCGAGACCCACGATCACGCCGTGCACAAGCGCGGTCTGTCACTAAGTGGCAACACGTCACAAAGGTGCTAGAACACCCGAGGAATGCTCCGAACCTACCTGCCGGCCATCGTCTTCGTCGCCCTCGGCGGCATCGTCGGCACCACGTTCGCGACGGTCAACTCGCTGTTCGGGCCGAAGGGCAAGCAGCGCGTCCGCTCCAAGGCCGACCCCTACGAGTGCGGCCTGCCGTCGGAGGTCAAGCAGGGCTTCCGCTTCGGGATCAGCTTCTACCTGGTCGCGATGCTCTTCATCCTGTTCGACATCGAGGTCGTCTTCCTGTACCCGATCGCGGTGCAGCTGCGGGCGTTCGGCACGTTCGCCCTGATCGAGACGATCGTCTTCGTCGCGCTGCTCGTCGTCGCGCTCGTCTACGTCTGGCGGAGGGGAGCGCTCGAGTGGAGGTGATCCGGCAGGGCGGCGTCGCCGGGTCCCTGCCCACCCACCCCGGCGACGCCAAGACCGACCTGCGCATCCGCCAGCTGCGGGCCCGCGACCTGCTCAGCGGCGACCTCGACGGCGCCGAGCTGGAGCGGCACGTCCAGGAATCGATCCTCACGACGACGCTCGACAAGGCCGTCGGCTGGGCGCGCGGCAACGCGATGTTCCCGGCGACGTTCGGCCTCGCCTGCTGCGCGATCGAGATGATGTCGATCGTCGCCGCCCGCGTCGACGTCGCGCGCTTCGGCTTCGAGGCGTTCCGCGCCTCGCCGCGCCAGGCCGACCTGCTGATCCTCTCCGGCCGCGTGAGCATCAAGATGGCGCCGGTCGTGCGCCGCATCTGGGACCAGATGCTCGAGCCCAAGTGGGCGATCGCGATGGGCGCCTGCTCGTCGTCGATGGGCGTCTTCAACAACTACGCGATCGTCCCGGCCGACAAGTTCATGCCGGTCTCCGTGCACGTGCCCGGCTGCCCGCCGCGCCCGGAGGCGCTGATGCACGGCATCCTCAAGCTGCGCCAGCAGATCGTCTCCGGCCCCGACGAGAGCTGGCGGGCGCGCTACCAGGCGATCGGGACCGAGGAGCTGGTGGCGATCGAAGGGCCGAAGGACGAGGGCGGCGGTGCCTGACGCGACCGGCCTGGAGCTGCTCGCCCAGGAGCTGCGCGCCGCCGACGCCGAGTCCGTCGTCTCCACCACCCACTTCCGCGGCAAGGGGACGATCGAGATCGCGCCGGCGGCGGTCCGCGCGACGCTGCAGCGGCTGCGCGAGCGGGGCTTCCACTTCCTGTGCAGCGTCCACGGCGTCGACTACCACCCCGAGGAGCCGCGCCTCGGCGTCCACTACGAGCTGCTCGACATGGAGAAGGTCGATCGCCTGACGGTCAAGCTGCGCGTGCCGGTCGACGCGCCCGAGGTCGAGTCGGTCACGCCCGACTGGCCGACGGCCGACCACCAGGAGCGCGAGGTCTACGACATGTTCGGCGTCGTCTTCGAGGGCCACCCCGACCTGCGCCGCATCCTGATGCCCGAGGACTACGAGGGCCACCCGCAGCGGCGCGACTTCCCGATCGGCGGCGAGCCGGTGCTGTTCACGCTCGACGAGGCCCGGGGGACGCAGTACACCCGATGAGCACGACGGGCTACGACTACCGCCAGGTCGAGGACTCGATCACGATGGCGCCGCTCGCGCGGCAGCTCTCCGAGAACCTCCACGACGAGCTGCTGACGCTCAACTTCGGCCCGCACCACCCGGCCACGCACGGCGTGCTGCGCCTGCTGGTCACGCTCGAGGGCGAGGTCGTGCGCGACCTGCGGCCGATGATCGGCTACGTCCACACCGGCATCGAGAAGACGGCCGAGGACAAGAGCTACTGGAAGGTCATCCCCGTCGTCGAGCGGATGGACTACCTCGCCTACTACTTCAACGCCTACGCCTACGTCGGCGCGGTCGAGACGCTGCTCGACCTCGAGGTCCCGCCGCGCGCCCGGTACCTGCGCGTCATCCACATGGAGCTCAACCGGATCATGAGCCACCTCGTGTGGCTCGGGACGAGCTGCCTGGACCTCGGCGCGATCTCGATGTTCTGGTACTGCTTCCGCGAGCGCGAGCGGATCATGGACCTCTTCGAGCAGTCCTCCGGCCAGCGCATGCACACGCGCTACTTCCAGGTCGGCGGCGTCATGGAGGACATCCCGCGCGGCTTCGCCGAGAAGCTGCGCCAGTTCATCGCCGTGATGCCCGAGCGCGTCGACCAGTACGAGGCGATCCTCGACCGCAACGAGATCGTCGTGCAGCGCCTGCGCCACGTCTGCCCGCTGGAGGCCGACAAGCTCATGGAGCTCGGCGTCACCGGGCCGCTGCTGCGCGCCGCCGGCGTGCCGTGGGACCTGCGCAAGCAGGCGCCCTACTGCTCGTACGAGGACTTCGACTTCAAGGTGCCGGTCGGCGGCATCGGCGACAACTACGACCGCTTCCTCGTGCGCATCCGCGAGATGCGCCAGAGCGTCGCGATCATCGAGCAGGCCCTCGACGGGCTGCCCGAGGGGCCGTGGATGACCGACGACCGCAAGGTCGCGCTGCCTCCGCGCCACGAGCTGGCGACGTCGATGGAGGCCCTGATCCACCACTTCAAGCTGGTCACCGAGGGCTTCCGCGTGCCGCCCGGCGAGGTCTACTTCCCGATCGAGTCGCCGCGCGGCGAGCTGGGCTGCTTCGTGCGCTCGGACGGCTCGTCCAAGCCCGCGCGCGTGCACATGCGCGATCCCAGCTTCGTCAACCTGCAGGCGACCGGCCCGATGGTCCAGGACGCCTACATCGCCGACATGATCGCCACGCTCGCGGCGCTCGACCCGGTGCTCGGAGGCATCGACCGGTGAGCCCGCGCCCGCCCCGCCGCCCATGACCTCCGTGCCGCGCTACGCCCACGGCAGCCGCGTCCCCGGCTGGGACGAGGCCGTCGACCTCGACAAGGACCCGGCGTCCGTCCCGGAGCCGGCGACGACGCCGGTGCCCGACGACCTGCGCGCCGAGATCGAGGGCTACGTCGCCCGCTACCCCGACCGCCGCAGCGCCGCGATCCCGGCGCTCTGGGCGGTGCAGCGCCGCTACGGCTGGTGCGCGCCGGAGGGCGTCACGCAGGCCGCCGAGGTGCTGCGCCTGACGCCCGCCTACCTGATGGCCGTCGCGACCTTCTACGACATGCTCGAGACGCGGCCGGTCGGGCGCAACACGGTCTACGTCTGCACGAACATCTCCTGCTCGCTGTGCGGCGCCGACGAGCTGCTCGCGCGCATCCAGCGGGAGGTCGGCGACGACTCCGACTTCAACGTGCGCGGCTTCGAGTGCCTGGGCGCCTGCGACATCGCGCCGATGGCCTCGGTCAACGGCACCTACGTCGGCCCGATCGCGCTCGACGAGGTCCCCGAGCTGGTCGCGCAGGTCCGCGCCGGCGAGGAGCCGCTGCCGGCCAGGCAGCTGCGCGGGCGCGCGAGCGTCGACCCCGGCGCCGATCGCCCCGCGCCGGGAGAGGCGGGAGCCGGCGCATGAGCCTCAAGCTGCTGTTCGCCGGCATCGACGAGCCCGGCCTGCGGACGATCGACGTCTACCGCCGCCGCGGCGGCTACGAGATCGCGCCGCGGGCGCTCGAGATGCCGCGCGAGGCGCTCGTCGAGGAGCTCAAGGCGTCGGGCCTGCGCGGCCGCGGCGGCGCCGGCTTCTCGATGGGCATGAAGGCGTCGTTCATCCCCCAGGGGACGATGGACAAGTACCTCGTCTGCAACGCCGACGAGTCCGAGCCCGGCACCTTCAAGGACCGCGAGCTCATGTTCAAGAACCCGCACGCGCTGATCGAGGGGATGATCATCGGCGCCTACGCGGCGGGCGCGAACCGGGCCTTCGTCTTCATCCGCGGCGAGTACGTGGAGGTCGCCGACGTGCTCGAGGCGGCCGTCGACGAGGCGAAGGCGGCGGGCGTGCTCGGGGACCTCGAGCTGTGGGTCCATCGCGGCGCCGGCGCCTACATCTGCGGCGAGGAGACCGGCCTGCTCGACGCGCTCGAGGGCAAGCGCGGCAACCCGCGCCTGAAGCCGCCGTTCCCCGCCAACCAGGGCCTGTACCAGGGGCCGACGCTGATCAACAACGTCGAGACCCTGATGACGATCCCCTACATCCTGCGGATGGGCGCGAGCGAGTACGCCAAGATCGGCGTCGAGAACTCGACCGGCACGAAGGTCGTCTCGATCTCCGGCAACGTGCGGCGCCCCGGCAACTACGAGATCGAGCTGGGCATCCCCGCGCGGGAGATCATCTACGGGCTGGCCGGCGGGCCGCCCGAGGGCCGCGAGGTCAAGCTCTGGTTCCCGGGCGGTTCGAGCTCGCCCGTGCTGACCAAGGACGACCTCGACATCCCCTACGACTTCGACTCGCTGGCCAAGGCGCGGACGATGCTCGGCTCCGGCGCGATCATCGTCGTCGACGACTCCAACAGCGTCGTCGACGTCTGCCTGAAGCTGGCGACCTTCTACCGCCACGAGTCCTGCGGCAAGTGCACGCCGTGCCGCGAGGGCACCAACTGGACGGTGAAGATGCTCGAGCGCATCCACTCCGGCGAGGCGACGCCGATGGACCTCGACATCATGGCCTCGGTCCAGACGCGGATCATCGGCAACTGCCTGTGCGTGCTGGGCGACGCGATGGCGATGCCGGTCTCCTCGATGATCGAGAAGTTCCGCCCCGAGTTCGAGGCCTACATGGACGAGGTGCGCCTCGGCGCCGACGCGCACGCGCCGCTCGTCCCGGAGGGGGCGCTCGCCTGATGCCGCGCCCCGAGCGCCGCGACATCACGTTCACGATCGACGGCCGCGAGGTGACCGCGCCGGAGAACACGATGCTCGTCGACGCCGCCAAGCTCGGCGACGTCGAGATCCCCGTCTTCTGCTACGAGCCCAAGCTCGGCAACCCGGTCGGCGCCTGCCGCATGTGCCTGGTCGAGATCGAGGGCATCCCCAAGCTCCAGACCGGCTGCTCGACGCCGGTCAAGGACGGCATGGTCGTCCACACGCAGACCGACCGCGTCAAGGAGGCCCAGCAGGGCGTCGTCGAGTTCCTGCTGATCAACCACCCGCTCGACTGCCCGGTCTGCGACAAGGGCGGCGAGTGCCCGCTGCAGGACATCAGCTTCGGCTGGGGCGCCGGCACGTCGCGCTTCATCGAGCCCAAGCGCCACTTCACCAAGCCGCTCGAGCTCTCGCCGGTGATCGCGATCGACCGCGAGCGCTGCATCATGTGCTACCGCTGCGTGCGCTTCAGCCAGGAGATCTCCGAGGACTACCAGCTCGTCCTGCTCGAGCGCGGCGCGCACTCCTACGTCGGCACGTTCGACGGCCACCCCTACGTCGCGCCGTTCAGCGGCAACATCGTCGAGCTGTGCCCCGTCGGCGCGCTGACCTCGCGCCCGTACCGCTTCCGCGCGCGGCCGTGGGACATCGAGGGCGCCGGCTCGCTGTGCACGCTGTGCCCCGGGCAGTGCAACGTCCACTTCACCGTGCGCGACGACAAGGTCATGCGCGTGCTGTCGCGCCAGAACGACGGCGTCGACGACGGCTGGCTGTGCGACCGCGGGCGCTTCGCCTACCAGGCGATCCACGTCGACGAGCGCATCACCGCGCCGATGGTCCGCGACGGCGGCGAGCTGCGCGAGGTCTCCTGGGAGCGCGCGCTCGACGAGGCCGCCGGCGCGCTGCGCCGCGCCAGGGGCTCGATCCGCGCGCTGGCCGGCGGCGGCGCGACCAACGAGGAGGCGTTCCTGCTCGAGGGCCTGCTCGCGTCGCTGGACTGCACGGCGCTCGAGTCGCGCCCGGCCGGCGGCCCGTCGCCGGCGCTGGCCGCCGCGCTCGCGCACCCCTCGCTGCAGGCCGCCGTCCCCGACATCGACTACGCCCACGCCGTGCTCGTGCTCGACACCGAGCTGGTCGACGACATGCCGATCCTCGACCTGCGCGTGCGCAAGGGCGTGCGGCGCAACGGCGTCAAGCTGGCCGTCGCGACGTCGCGCCCGTCGTCGCTGGACCCCAACGCCGCCGCGATCGCGCGCTTCGCGCCCGGCGCCGCCGAGGCGTTCGTCGCCGCGCTCGACGCGGCGCTGCTCGGCGACGGGTCGGGCGCGTCCGTGGACGAGCTGGCGGCGCTGGCGGGGACGACGGCGGCCGAGGTCGGCGCCGTCGCCGACCTGCTGAAGAGCGCGGGCGGCGACGAGCAGGCCGGCGACGTCGTCGTCGTCCACGGCGAGCGCGCCACCTCCGGCCCGCGCGCCGACCACGCCGCCAAGGCGCTGCTCAACGTCGCCGCGCGGCTGGCGCTGGCCGGCCGCGAGGGCGCCGGGCTGCTCGAGGTGCCGTCCTCCGCCAACGGCCGCGGCCTGCGCGAGGTCGGCTTCGCGGGCGGCGCCGAGCTGCCGGACGCGCCGACCGCCGTCTACCTGCTGCGCACCGACCCGCTGCGCGACGCGCCCGACCGCAGCGCCTGGGACCGCCGCCTCGGCCGGGCGACGACGGTCATCGTCCACGCCGCCTTCCTGACCGAGGGCGTGCGCGAGCACGCGAGCGTCGTCTTCCCGGCCGAGTCCTACGCCGAGCAGGACGGCACCGTCACGCACCCCGACGGCCGCATCCAGCGCCTGCGCCCGGCGATCACGCTGCAGGGCGACAACCGCTACGGCTGGCAGATCCTCGCCGAGCTGTCGCGCCGCCTGGGCCACGAGGCCGGCGCGGTGCTGACCGCCCCGCAGGCCTGGCAGCGCCTGACCGAGGCGCTGCCCGCCTACGCCGGCATCACGCTCGACGAGATCGGCGGGCGCGGCGTGCGCTGGCCCGAGCGCAACGCCTCCGCCGCCGACGAGGCCGACCTCGGCCCGTTCGCGCTCGAGCGGCCCCCCGCTCCGCTGTCGCCCAACGGCGCGCTGCGCCTGGGCACGTACCGCACGATCTGGGACGCGCCCGAGGTCGAGGCCTCGCCGGCGCTGCGCTACGTGCTCGGCGACGGCCACGTCGAGCTGTCGCCCGTCGACGCGCGGCGGCTCGGCATCGCCGACGGCGAGCGCGTCGTCGTCGCCTCGGGCGCCGACAGCGCCGAGGCGGTCGTCGCGCTGCGCGAGGCGGTCCGCGCCGGCAGCGCCTTCGTGTCCGGCAACGCCCTCGCCGGGCCCGGCGTCGAGGTGCGCAAGGCGTGATCCTCGCCAACGTCAACGCCTACGAGCCCTGGTACGTCCAGATCATCAAGGCGATCGTCATCTTCCTGATCGGCCTGCAGATCGTGCCGATCGTGCTCGTCGCCGAGCGCAAGATCCTCGGCCGCTTCCAGCACCGCTACGGCCCCAACCGCGTCGGCCCCTACGGCGCGCTGCAGCCGATGGCCGACATCGTCAAGCTGCTGACCAAGGAGCAGTTCCGCCCGCGCACGTCGATCGGCTTCCTGTTCACGATCGCGCCGATCATCTCCGTGCTGTGCGCCGGCGCGGCGTTCGCGCTGATCCCGTTCGGCGACCGCAACGAGATCCTCGGCTCGCGCATCGGCCTCTACGGCGTCGACCTGCCGATCGGGCCGCTGTACCTGTTCGCGTTCAGCGCGATCGCCTTCTACGGGATCATGCTCGGCGGCTGGGCGAGCGGCTCGAAGTACTCGTTCCTGGGCGCGATGCGCGCCGCCGCGCAGCTGATCTCCTACGAGGTCTCGCAGGGCCTCGCGCTCGTCGGCGTGGTCATCACCGCCGGCACGCTGTCGATGACGGGCATCGTCCACGCCCAGGGCGGCATGTGGTACATCGTCCCGCAGTTCGTCGGCTTCCTGGTCTTCATGGCGGCGAGCTTCGCCGAGACCAACCGCGCCCCGTTCGACCTCGTCGAGGCCGACGGCGAGATCGTCGGCGGCTACAACACCGAGTACGGCGGCGGGCGCTTCGCCAACTACTACTTCGCCGAGTACCTCAACGTCGTCGTCGTCAGCGGGATCGCCGTGACGCTGTTCCTCGGCGGCTGGCAGATGCCGTTCGGCATCCACCCGCCCGGCTGGGTCGACCCGTTCATCGTGCTGGGCAAGATGTCGGTCTTCGTCTTCCTGTTCATCTGGGTCCGCGCGACGCTGCCGCGCCTGCGCTACGACCAGCTGATGGCGTTCGGCTGGAAGGTGCTGCTGCCGGTGGCGACGCTCAACGCGCTGGTGACGGCGATCATCGTGGTGGCGACCGACTGACCATGGCCTACGTCCCGACGCTCCCCGAGGACCAGCTCGAGCGCTTCAAGGCGCCGGAGCCCGGCGGCGCCGGCGGCCTGTGGCGCGCGCTGGGCGAGACGATGCGCGGCATGCGCACGACGTTCGGGCGCTTCGTCGAGGGGCCGATGACGATCCAGTACCCGGAGGAGAAGGTGCCGGTGTACCCGCGCTTCCGCGGGCGCCACAAGCTGCACAGGTTCGCCGACACGGGGCTGGAGAAGTGCGTCGGCTGCTCGCTGTGCGCCGCCGCCTGCCCGGCCGACTGCATCCGCGTCGTCGCCGCCGAGAACACGCCGGAGAACCGCGTCAGCGCGGGCGAGCGCTACGCGGCCGTCTACGAGATCAACCTCAGCCGCTGCATCTTCTGCGGCTACTGCGAGGTCGCCTGCCCGTTCGACGCGATCACGATGGGCCACGACTTCGAGCTGTCGGACTACAGCCGCGCCGACCTCGTCTTCACCAAGGAGATGCTCCTCGCCGAGCCGCTCGAGCGCACGCCGCTGCGGGCCGAGGGGGAGTAGCCGACCGCATGTCCGCCGTCCTGTTCTTCATTGCCGGTCTGGGCGCCGTGGCGGGCGCGCTCGGCGTCGTCTTCCTGCGCAACGCCTTCTACAGCGTGCTCGCGCTCGTCTGCCACCTGCTGTCGCTGGCCGCCCTGTTCCTGCTGCTCGACGCGCAGTTCGTCGCCGCCGCGCAGGTGATCGTCTACGCCGGCGCCGTGATGGTGCTCTACGTCTTCGTCGTCTCCTACGTCTCCGACGCGAGCGCGGCGATGCCCGTCGGCGGCGTCGGGCGCACGACGGGCTACCTGTTCGCCGTCGCGCTGGCCGCCGAGCTGATGATCGCGATGCTCGGCTCCGGCCTGAAGGCGATCGACAGCCGCGGCGCGCACTTCGCCGCCGGCTTCGGCGGCCCCGGCCAGATCGGCGAGCTGCTGCTGACGAAGTTCCTGTTCGCCTTCGAGGCCGCCTCGTTCCTGCTGCTGATGGCGGCGGTCGGCGCCGTCGTGCTTGCGCGACGCCGCGGCGGCGTCGTCGAGGAGCCCGGCCGTCCCGTCCTCAGCGTGATGGACCTGATCCGCGAGGACAACCTCGGCTCGATGGCCGAGGCCGTCAACGCCGGCCACGGGGGCGAGCGCTGATGGACATCGGCTGGTACCTGGCCGTCTCGGCGATCGTGTTCGCGATCGGGGCCGGCGGCGTGCTGACGCGGCGCAACCCGCTCGTGACGCTGCTGTGCCTCGAGCTGATGCTCAACGCGGCGAACCTCGCGCTGATCGCCTTCAGCCGCATGCACGGCAACGGCGACGGCCAGGTGTTCGCGATCATCGTGATGGTCGTCGCCGCCTGCGAGGTGACGGTCGGCCTCGGCGTGATCGTCGCGATGCACCGCCGCCGCCTGCCGATCGACGTCGACGAGCTGCGGGAGCTCCACGGCTGATGCAGACGCTGGCCTGGCTCGTCCTGATCCTGCCGCTCGCGGGATCGCTCGTCTCGGCGCTCGGCTTCAGGGCGCTCGTCCGCGTCAGCCCGCGCCTGCCCGGCGTCGTCGGCACGGTCGCGATCGCCGGCGCCTTCGCCTGCTCGATCGGCCTGCTGGTCAAGCTCCAGGACCTGCCCGCCGACGGGCGCCAGGTCGTCTTCTCGGCCTGGGACTACGTGGTCACCGGCGGCGTCGACGCGCGCCTGTCGATCCTCGTCGACCCGCTGAGCGTGTTCATGGCGCTGGTCGTGACCGGCGTCTCGATGCTGATCCACCTCTACTCGACGACGTACCTGCTCAGCGACCGCGGCTACGCGCGCTTCTTCAGCTACCTGAACTTCTTCGTCTTCTCGATGCTCGTCCTGGTGCTGGCGGGCAACTTCGTGATCCTCGTCGCCGGCTGGGCGTTCGTCGGCGCCGCGTCCTACCTGCTGATCTCCTTCTGGTACCGGCGCACGACGGCCACCTCGGCCGGCATCAAGGCGTTCGTGATCAACGTCGTCGGCGACGTCGGGATCGTGCTCGGGACGTACTTCATCTTCCGCCACTCGCACACGCTGGACTTCCTCGGCACCTTCTCGCAGGCCGACAAGCTGCCCCAGGGGTCGCTGACGGCGGGGCTGATCCTGCTGCTGGTCGGCGCCTTCGCCAAGTCCGCGCAGATCCCGCTGCACACCTGGCTCCCGGACGCGATGGAGGGCCCGACCCCGGTCTCCGCCCTGATCCACGCGGCGACGATGGTCACCGCCGGCGTCTACCTGATCGCGCGCATGTGGCCGCTGTTCGAGCAGGCCCCGGGCGCCGCCGACGTCGGCTCGGCGATCGGCCTGGTGACGCTGCTGGTCGCCGGCACGATCGGGCTCGTCGTCACCGACCTCAAGCGCGTCATCGCCTACTCGACGATGTCGCAGATCGGCTACATGATCATGGCGGTCAGCTCCGGCGTGTACGTCGGCGGCCTGTTCCACCTGATGACGCACGCCTTCTTCAAGGCGCTGCTGTTCATGGCGGCCGGCTCGATCATCGGCGCGATGGCCGGCGAGCAGTCGCTGGACCGCATGGGCGGCTTCCGCCGGGCGATGCCGTTCACGTTCCTGTGCTTCGTGGTCGGCGGCCTGTGCCTCGCCGGCATCCCGCCGTTCTCGGGCTTCTTCTCCAAGGACGAGATCCTCAGCTTCCTCGGCGACCGCGGCGGCTGGTACTGGGCGCTCTACGCCGGCGGCTACGTCGGCGCGCTGCTGACCGCCGTCTACACGTGGCGGATGATCTTCCGGGCGTTCTTCGGCGAGCCGGTGCCCGAGGCGGCCGAGCTCGAGCGCGGCCACCTGCACCACGCCGAGGTCCACGTCAACCCGGCCAACGGCGAGGTCGAGGACACCGACGTCGGCTTCCCCGGCCCCGACCACCACATCGCCGAGCGCTCGCTGCCGATGAAGGTCGCGATGGGGCTGCTGGCGATCGCCGCGACGGTCGGCGGCGTGCTGCAGATCCCGTTCGGCGCGACCGACGCGGTCGACAGGTTCCTGGCCCCGACGTTCGCCGGCTCGCGCATGTTCGAGGGCGTGCACCCGTCCGACGGCCTGACGCTCGCCGGCATGGTCCTCGGCGCGGCGATCGGCCTGCTGGGCATCGCGATCGCCTACCACGTGTGGGTGCGCCGGCCGGGCACCTCGGCGGCGATCCAGGCGCGCTTCGCCGGCCTGCACCGGCTGTTCGTCAACAAGTGGTACTTCGACGAGGCGATCGACGCGCTGCTCGTGCGGCCGGCCGCCTGGCTGGGCCGCTTCTTCGCGCAGACGTTCGAGCGGCTCGTCGTCGACGGCACGCTCGTCGGCGGCACGACCGGCGTGATCAGCGCCGCGAGCGCGACCGTGCGCCGCCTGCAGTCCGGCTTCGTGCGCGCCTACGCGGCGCTGCTGCTGGTCGGCCTCGTCGCCGTGTCCCTCTACTTCCTGCTGCAGACGTGACCGTCCACCTGTCGATCCTGCTCGCCCTGCCCGCCGCCGGCGGCGCCCTCGGCGCCCTCGCCGGCGGCCGCGCCGCGCGCTGGTGGGGCCTGGCCGGCTCGCTGCTGGCGCTCGCCTACGCGATCGTCGCGCTCGTGCGCTTCCACGCCGGCGACGGCCAGCAGTTCATGACCGACGACATGTGGATCTCGGCGATCGGCGTGCACTGGAAGCTCGCGATCGACGGGCTCAACCTCGGGCTCGTCGTGCTGAGCACCGGGATCTTCAGCGCCTGCACGCTGTGGGCGACCTCGCACGACTGGGACAACCCGGGGCTGTTCTACTTCTGGCTCGGCCTGGCGCACTCGTCGGTCCTCGGCGCGCTGCTCGCGCAGGACCTGCTCGTGTTCGTGATCTTCTTCGACCTGATGCTCGTGCCGTTCCTGTTCCTGGCCGGCATCTGGAGCCCGACGCCGCGCGCCGACCGCATCCGGGCGATCCTCAAGCTGTTCGTCTACACGCTCGTCGGCTCGCTGCTGATGCTCGCCGCGGCGATCGCCACGGCCGTGCTCAACGCGCGCGGCGGCAACGCGATCAGCTTCGCCTTCTCGGACCTGTCGGGGACGGCGCTGTCGAAGGGCTCGCAGGAGTGGATCTTCCTGTTCTTCGCGGCCGCCTTCCTGATCAAGATGCCGGCCTTCCCGTTCCACGGCTGGATGCCCGACGGCTACGTGAACATGCCGATGCCGGTCGTCGCCGTGTTCTCGGCCGTGCTGAGCAAGGTCGCCGCCTACGGCTTCCTGCAGATCGCGCTGCCGCTGTTCCCGCAGGGCTCCCAGCACTTCCAGATGCTGCTGCTGCTGATCGGGCTGGCGTCGATCCTCTACGGCTCGGCGATGGCGTTCACGACGACGAACACGCGCCTCGTGCTCGGCTACTCGTCGATGGCGCAGCTGGGCTTCATCGTCCTCGGCATCTTCTCGCTGGACGCGCGCGGCGCCCAGGGCGCGCTGCTGCAGGCCTTCAACCACGGCCTCGTCGTCGCGCCGGCCTTCTTCCTCGTCGCGCTGGCGGCGGCGCGGTCGGGCGGCTCGGAGGACCTGCGCGACATGGGCGGCATCGCCTTCCGCGCGCCGCTGATGGCGACGGTCTTCCTGATCGTCGCGCTCGCCAACCTGGCGATGCCCGGCACGTCGAACTTCGCCGGCGAGTTCCTGATCCTGCTCGGCGTCTTCAAGGCCAAGATCGCGATCGCGCTGATCGCCTCGGTCGGCGTCGTGCTGGCCTCGGCCTACTCGCTGCGGCTGCTGATCCGCGCGATGCACAATCGCGTCGGGCCGAAGGTCGCCTCGCACGAGATCAGCCTGCGCGACGGCCTCGTCGCCGTGCCGCTCGTGCTGGCGATCGTCGCGATCGCGCTGTACCCGCAGTTCGCCCTGCACCGCTCCGAGCCGGCCGTCGACGGGTCGCTGTCGACGCTGCCCGTCGCCGTCGCGGAGGCCGGCCGGTGATCCTCGCCGCGGCCAAGCTCCACGGACCGCACATCGACTGGGCGGCGCTGTCGCCGATCGTTGCGCTGCTGGGCGGCGCGGTCGTGGCGCTGCTCGTCGGCCTGTTCCGCGGGCGCGCCGCGCGCCAGGTCGCGGTGCCGCTGCTGTCGATCTCCGCCTTCGGCGCCGCCGCCGGCCTGTCGATCTGGCAGTGGAGCGCCGACCACGACATCATCGCCGGGGCGCTGCGCGCCGACGAGCTGGCGATGGCGATCAACCTGATCCTCTGCGCCGCCGGCGCGGCGACGGTGCTGCTCTCGTGGCGCTCGGTCGCCCCGCGCGAGGCGGCGCACGGCGAGTACCACGCGCTCGTGCTGACCGCGGCGGCCGGCATGGCCGTGCTCGTCGGCGCGCAGAGCCTCGTCACCGTCTTCCTCGGCTACGAGCTGCTGTCGATCCCGCTCTACGTCCTCTGCGCGACCGAGATGCGGCGCGCCGGCTCGCTGGAGTCGGGCCTGAAGTACCTGATCGTCGGCTCGGTCGGCTCGGCGACGCTGCTCTACGGCCTGGCGATGCTCTACGGGGCGACCGGCTCGACCGACTTCGCCGCCGTGGCCGCCGCGCTGCAGGCGGGCGACCTGCTGCACGACCCGCTGCTGCTGACCGGCATCGCGCTGGCGCTCGTCGGGATCGCGTTCAAGGCCTCGGTGGCGCCGTTCCACCAGTGGACGCCGGACGTCTACGAGGGTGCGCCGACGCCGGTGACCGCGTTCATGGCGGTCGCGACGAAGGCGGCGGCGATCGGCATCGGCCTGCGCTTCTTCGACGTGGCGCTGATCGGCGCGCAGCCCGACTGGGCCCCGATCATGGCCGTGCTGGCCGCCGTGACGATCGTCGTCGGCAACGTCGGCGCGCTCGGGCAGAGCTCGCTCAAGCGACTGCTCGCGTACTCGGGCGTCGCCCAGGCCGGCTACCTGCTCGGCGGCATCGTCGTCTCCTCGAAGCTCGGCCTCGAGGCGGCGGTCTTCTACCTGGTCGCCTATCTGCTGATGAACCTGGCGGCGTTCGCCGTCGTCGTCGCGCGCGAGCGCGAGACCGCCTTCGGCGACGACATCGCCTCGGTCGAGGGGATCGGCAGGTCGCGCCCGCTGCTCGCCTGGCCGATGACGCTGGCGATGTTCGGCCTCGCCGGCATCCCCGCGACGGCCGGCTTCGTCGGCAAGGTCTACCTGATCGAGGCGCTGGTCGACGGCGACTACACCTGGCTCGGCGTGATGATCGTGATCGGCTCGATGATCTCGCTCGGCTACTACCTCAAGGTCGTCGCCGCGGTCTGGATGCGCCCGGCGCCGGAGGCCGCGGGCGGCCGCCCGGCGCTCGCCGGCGCCGCGCTCGACGCCCCCGAGGACGAGCTGCCCGGGCCGCGCCCGGGCGGCCTCGAGGTCACGGCGCTGGCGGTCGCGTTCGGCGCCGGGACGCTCGTGCTCGGCGTCTGGCCGACGCCGCTGTTCGACCTCGCCAGGCACGTCGGCCGCTCGCTCGGCGTCCTCTAGGCCGCGGACGTGGCGAGCCGCCACCCGATCTTCGCCCGGGCTTACGAGCGCGCCAGCCGCAGCGAGCAGCGCGGCGAGCAGCTCGAGCACCGGCGGGCGCTGCTCGCGGGCGCGGCCGGCCGCGTCGTCGAGGTCGGCGCCGGCAACGGGCTCAACTTCGCCCTCTACCCGGCGACCGTCACCGAGGTCGTCGCCGTCGAGCCCGAGCCGTACCTGCGCGCGCGCGCCGCCGAGCGCGCGGCGAGCGCGCCCGTCGCGGTGACGGTCGTCGACGGCGAGGCCGACGCGCTGCCGCTCGCCGACGCGAGCGCCGACGTCGCGGTCGCCTCGCTGGTGCTCTGCAGCGTGCCCGACCAGGCCGTCGCGCTGGCCGAGCTGCGGCGCGTGCTGCGCCCGGGCGGCGAGCTGCGCTTCTACGAGCACGTCGTCTCGACGCGGCCGCGCCGCGCGAGGCTCCAGGCGCTGCTGACCCGCCTGCTGTGGCGGCGCGTCTGCGCCGGCTGCCATCTCGACCGCGACACGGGCGCCGCGATCGAGGCCGCCGGCTTCCGCATCGAGCGCTGCGAGCGGCTCGCGTTCCACGGCCTCGCGCACATCCACGGCGTCGCCCGGCGCCCGGTCTAGCCGGCGAGGCGATGGTGCAGGTGCACCACGCCGCCGGCGAAGCGCCGCTGCGAGACCAGCTCGAGGTCGAGCGACAGGCCGGCCGGCAGCGCGGGCTTGCCGGCGCCGAAGAGGACGGGCGCGAGCAGGAGGTGGATCTCGTCGACGAGCCCGGCGCGGAACGCCTCGGCCGCGATCTGCGCACCGCCGATGCTCAGGTCGTGCTCCGTCGCGGCCTTGATCTCGCGGACGGCGGCGCGATCGAAGTCGCGCTCGACGCTCGTCCGCTCCGTCGTCGGAGCCGCCAGCGTCCGGGAGTAGACGACCTTGTCGGCCGTCCGCCAGATTCCCGCGAAGTCGCGCATCACCGGCTCCGGGTCGTCGAGCGTCTCCCAGACCGACATGACCTCGTACATGCGGCGGCCGTACAGGTGCGTGCGGACCGGCCGCTCGAGGTCGTTGACGAACGCGTGCACCTCCTCGTCGGGCGCGAGGCGCTCGAAGCTCCCGCTCGCGTCCTCGACGTAACCGTCCAGCGACGCCAACGCGACATAGATCAGGTTGCCCATCGGCCCATCCAAGCACGCGGTGCCGCCGCCGGGCGCATCTGACAGGATGCGGCCCCGTGCGGATCTCTGCCAAGGCCGACTACGCCGTGCGCGCGATGATCGAGCTCGCCGCGGCCGAGCCGGGTCGCCCGACCAAGGGCGAGGCGGTCGCGCGCGCGCAGGAGATCCCGCTGAAGTTCCTGGAGAACATCCTCTCCGACCTGCGCCACGCGGGCCTGGTGCGCAGCCAGCGCGGCGCCGACGGCGGCTACTGGCTGGCGAAGGAGGCCGCCGAGGTCACGGTCGCCGACATCATCCGTGCCGTCGAGGGGCCGCTCGCGTCCGTGCGCGGCGAGTCGCCCGAGCACGTCCCCTACGCCGGCAGCGCCGAGCCGCTCAAGCAGGTCTGGATCGCCGTGCGGGCGGCGCTGCGCAGCGTCGTCGAGAAGGTCACGCTGGCCGACCTCGCCGCCGGCGAGCTGCCGCCGAGCGTCGTCGAGCTGGCCGGCGATCCCGAGGCCTGGATCACGCGCTAAACGCGGGAACGCCGCCCGCGTCGCGCCGCACCGCGCGCTAAGGTCGCCGACCCATGCGCTACCCGGTCGAGAGCTTCACCGACGCGGAGCGAGCCGTCCTCGCCCCCCACGTCACGAGCCTCGACGCGCCGGTCTTCGCCCTCGTCGGGCTGCCCGAGACCGTCAAGGGCGCCCTCTTCGCCCGCTACTCGCGCTGGCAGGGCACGCTGCGGCGGCTGTTCCTCGACGAGTTCGCCGACTCGCTCGGCGACGCCGAGCGGACGCCGTTCGACGGCGCCGAGGGCGAGCGCGCCGCGCGCCTGTACGAGACGATCTTCCTCGGCTACGGCGACGACTCGGTCGCCCAGCTCGGCGGCGCCCACGTCGCCTGCGAGTGGGCCTCCAACGTCGTCACCAAGATCCTCCAGCGGCCGCGGCTCGCCGCGTACCTGGAGCAGTCGACGCGCTACATCCCCTACGACGCGCCGATGGAGGAGGGCGCCCACCCGCCCCGGTATCGCTACTACCGCGACGAGGAGCTCGGGGGCGACGGGGGCGAGTACGCGCGCGCGATGGACCGCATCTTCGCGATCTACTCCAACGCGCTGCCGCGCGTCGTCGCCTGGGCCGACGAGCGCTTCCCGCCGCCCGACGGCGAGCCGAGCGCCGCGCACCGGCGCGCGATCCAGGCCAAGGCGCTCGACCTGCTGCGCGGGCTGCTGCCGGCGTCGTCGCTGTCGCACATGGGCATCTACGCGACGGGCCAGACCTACGAGCAGCTGATCCTGCACCTGCTCGCCCACCCGCTGCCCGAGGCGCGCTTCTACGGCCGCGGCATCCTCGACGCGATCAAGGCGACGATGCCGAGCTTCGTCTCGCGCGTCGAGCGCCCCGACCGCGGCGGCGAGTGGATCTCCTACCTCGAGGCGCGCGAGCGCGCCGCCGAGCGCTGGGTCGCGCGGCTCGGGCTCGACCGGCGCGCGGCGTCGGCCGACGCGGGGCCGGCCGGGGCGGGCGGCCCGTCGGTCAGGCTGCTGCACGTCGACGGCGACGAGGAGGCGCTGCTCGCGGCGCTGCTGTTCGAGGCCGCCGGCGTCGACGAGGAGACCGCGCGCCTGCGGCTGGCGGCGCTGAGCGCCGACGAGCGCACGACGCTGCTGCGCGACCTGGTCGGCGAGCGCGCCAACCGCCGCCACCGGCCGGGGCGCGGCCTCGAGGCGCTGCGCTACCGCTTCGAGATCGTCAGCGACTACGGCGCCTTCCGCGACCTCCAGCGCCACCGCATGCTGACCGTCCAGTGGCAGCGCCTGACGCCCGACCTCGGCGCCGGCGTGCCCGAGGAGGTCGACGAGGCGGGCGTCGGCGACGACTACCGCCGCGCCCTCGACGTCTCGCGACAGGCCTACGAGCGCCTCGTCGACTCGGGCCACGACCCGCGCGCGGCCACCTACGCGCTCTGCCTCGGCTACCGCATCCGCTACGTGCTCGACCTCAACGCGCGCGAGGCGCTGGCGCTGATCGAGCTGCGCTCGGGCCGCGAGGGCCACCCCTCCTACCGCGCCGTCGCCCATGAGATGCACGCCCAGATCGCGGCCGTGCACCCGGCCGTCGCCGCGGCGATGCGCCACGTCGACACCGAGTCCGAGCCGCGCCTGGAGCGCATCCTCGCCGAGATGCGCACCCAGGCGAAGCTCGACGCCCGGGCCTGACCGCCGAGCCGGCAGAACGCCGGTGGCCGACGTCGAGCCCGATAGTCGTGCTCGACCTCGGCCACCCCGGCGAGGGCGGGCCTAGCCGTCCTCGCCGCTCGCCTGGCGCTCGCGGACCTTCTCCTCCAGGCGCGCCATCACGTCCGGGTCGCGCAGCGTCGTGACGTCGCCGAGCTCGCGGCCCTCGGCGATGTCGCGCAGCAGGCGGCGCATGATCTTGCCGCTGCGCGTCTTGGGCAGGTCGCCGGCCCAGATCACGCGCGACGGCCGCGCGAACTTGCCGATGTGGACCGAGACCTGGTCGCGGATCTCCTCGACCAGCCCGTCGCCGCCCTCGTCGACCTCGCCCTGGAGCGTGACGAACGCGGTGATCGCCTGCCCGGTCTGGTCGTCGACCTGGCCGATCACGGCCGACTCGGCGACGCGCGGGTGGCTGACGATCGCCGACTCGATCTCGGCCGTGCTGAGGCGGTGGCCGGAGACGTTGATGACGTCGTCGACGCGGCCGATCACCCAGAAGTAGCCGTCGTCGGCGTCGCGGCGGCTGGCGTCGCCGACGAGGTACGTCCGCGGCCCCCACCTGCTCCAGTAGGTCTGCACGAAGCGGTCGTCGTCGCGGAACAGCGTGCGCAGCATCCCCGGCCACGGCCGGCGCAGCGCGAGCAGGCCCTGGGTGCCGTCGGGCACCTCCTCGCCCGCCTCGTCGAGCACCGCGGCGTCGATCCCCGGCAGCGGCAGCCCGGCCGAGCCGGGCTTGGCGTACTGCGCGCCCGGCAGCGTCGTGATCATGATCCCGCCGGTCTCCGTCTGCCACCAGGTGTCGACCACCGGGCAGCGCCCGCCGCCGACCACCTCGCTGTACCACAGCCAGGCCTTCGGGTTGATCGGCTCGCCGACGCTGCCCAGCAGCCGCAGCTTCGACAGGTCGTGGCGCGTGACGTGCTCGACGCCCCACTTCATGAACGTGCGGATCGCCGTCGGCGCCGTGTAGAGGATCGTCACGCCGTAGCGCTCGCACAGCTCCCACCAGATGCCCTGGTGGGGGTAGTCGGGCGCGCCCTCCCACATCACCGAGGTCGCCGCGTTGAGCAGCGGGCCGTAGACGATGTAGGTGTGGCCCGTCACCCAGCCGACGTCGGCCGCGCACCAGTAGACGTCGGTCTCGGGCTTGAGGTCGAAGACGTAGCGGTGCGTCCACGCCGCCTGCGTCAGGTAGCCGCCGGTCGTGTGCACGATGCCCTTCGGCTTGGCCGTCGAGCCGCTCGTGTAGAGCACGAACAGCGGCGTCTCGGCGTCGAGCGGCTCGGCCGGGCACTCGGGGTCGGCGGCGGCGAGCGCGTCGTCCCACCAGGCGTCCTTGGCGGCCATCGGCGCGTCGATGCCCGCGTGGCGCACGACGACGCACGGCAGCTCGGGCAGGACGGCGTCGACGGCGGCCTTGATCGGCGCCGTGCGGCCCTTGCGCCGCGCGCCGTCGACGGTCACGAGCAGCTTGGCGTCGGAGAACTCCATGCGCTCGGCCACGCTCTCGGCCGAGAAGCCGCCGAAGACGACGTTGTGCGCGGCGCCGATGCGCGCGCACGCGAGCATCGCGACGACGACCTCGGGGATCATCGGCAGGTAGATGCCGACGACGTCGCCCTGGCCGACGCCGCGCGCCTTCAGCGCGTTGGCGAAGCGCTGGGTGTCGGCCAGCAGCTGCGCGTAGGTGACGTCGCGCTCCTCGCCCTGCTCCCCGCGCCAGTGATAGGCGACGCGCTCGCCGAGGCCCGCCTGCACGTGGCGGTCCAGGCAGTTGTGCGACGCGTTGAGCGTCCCGCCCGCAAACCACTTGTAGAACGGCGGGTTGGAGTCGTCGAGCGCCGTCTCCCACTCGCTCGCCCAGTCCAGCGCGCGGGCGCGCTCCTCCCAGGCGCCGACCCAGTCGGCGGGCTGCTCGTACTCGCCGACCAGCGCCTCGGCCGCGAACGACGCGGGCGGCTCGAATCGCGCGACCGACAGCAGCTCCTCGAGGCGTTCGTCCAGCGACTGCTCGTGCGCGCTCATGCGCAAGACCCTACCCGGGCGACGACCCGAAGGCGCTCCGCGGGCTCAGCGCCGGCGGCGCTTCTTCTTCGAGCGCGCGGGCGGCGTCGCGCTCGGCCCGTCGCCCTCGTCGCCGGCCTCCTCGCCGCCGACGACGTCGCCGTCGGACGCCCTCTTGGCGACGTTGGCCGCGCGCCTGGCCTCGAGCTGCTCCTGGCGCGCGGCGACCTGCTCCTGGCGCGACGGCCACGGCTCGGCCCGGCCGCTCCTCCAGGCCGGCGGGACCGCCTGCGGGATCAGGCGCAGGAAGAGCACGCCCAGCGTGATCAGCCAGAAGGCCTGCACGATCGGCAGCGACACGATCGGCAGCACCCAGAGCACGCCGGCGATGATCCCGAGCGTCCCCATGAAGCGCGTCAGCAGGCCGAGCCGCATGCCGTTGACCGCCACGACGAGGAAGCCGACCGCCAGCGCGAGCGTGCCGATGTAGCCGATCAGGGCGCCGGCCAGCGCGACCGGCGGCTGGATCGCGTCGTGCGCCGCGAGCGTCGAGTGGTCGGCCGCGGAGGCGAAGCGCGCGGAGGTGACGTCGACGGCGATCTGCGGGACCAGCCCGCCGACGAACGACAGCACGCCGCCGATCGCCAGCGCGATCAGCCCGAGCTGGCCGAAGCCCTCGCGCCGCGCGCGGATCGCGCGGTAGAGGTAGACGAGCGCCAGCGCGCTGAGCAGCCCGGAGAGCGCGGTCAGCGCCTGGCCGGAGGTCAGCGCGGCCGCCTTGTCGTGGACGTAGAGGACCGAGGCGGCCTTCAGGCCGTCGTTCGCCGCCCGCGCGCCGGTCGCGTCGCGCAGCGCGTCGAAGGCGGTCACCGAAGGCTTGTCGCTGAGCGCGATCGCGGTGATCACGGCGCCGGCGATCGTCAGCACGCCCGCGACGATCGCGACGACGCCGGCCCACGTGCGGTTCCTCGCCTCCCAGGCGAGTGGGGCCTCGGGCTCGGGGGCTCGGACGGACGGGTCCACGGCGGCCACGCTCACCGCGGGGAGTCTATGGCCCCGGATCGAGCAGGGAGCGCGCCGCG
>DASZVK010000042.1:0-12487 GCA_035547175.1 Solirubrobacteraceae bacterium | reverse complement strand
GCGCTGCTGGAGCTGGCGCGACGCGACGAGGAGCAGGGTCTCGGCGACGCGCCATGGCCGCCGAACTTCCCGAAGATGCCGGGCGAGCCGCCGCGCGTGCAGCCGTCGCGGGCGCGCGGGAAGCGGTGAGCGCGGTCGCGTAGGCGCCTTCGCGCCAACGCTGTCACGTCCGCCGCGCGGCGTCCGTCAGACCTCCGAACGCAACGAATCGGAGGTCGGTCATCGTGACCACGCAGACGTCGTTCCTGGCGACCCGCCGCGGCAAGCTCACGCTTGCGCTGCTGGCCGCGATCGGGTTCCTGGACTTCGCGGACTCGTCGATCGTCAACATCGCGCTGCCCCACATCCGCGCGGACCTGGGCTTCTCGGTCCAGAGCCTGCAGTGGGTGCTGAGCGGCTACCTGCTCACCTACGGCGGCTTCATGCTGCTGGGCGGGCGCATGGCGGACCTGCTGGGACGCCGCCGCGTGCTCGTCGCCGGCACCGCGCTGTTCGCCGTCTCGTCGCTCGTCGGCGGCCTCGCGCAGAGCCCGGGCATGCTCGTCGGCGCGCGCCTCGCCCAGGGGCTCGGCGCGGCGACGATGATGCCCGCCGCGCTGTCGCTGCTGACGACGTCGTTCGGCGGCGCCGACCGCGCGAAGGCGCTCGGCGTCTGGGGCGCGATGGCCGGCCTGGCGTCGGCGGCGGGCGTCTCGCTCGGCGGGCTGCTGACCGAGGGCCCCGGCTGGCGCTGGGTGCTGTTCGTCAACCCGCCGATCGCCGCGCTGCTGCTGGTCGGCGTCTTCGCGCTCGTCGCCGACGACCGCCGTCGCGGCGCGCCGCTCGCGAACTTCGACCTGCTCGGCACGCTGGTGCTCACCGCCGGGATGCTGCTGCTCGTCTTCGGCCTGGTGAAGGCGCCCGACCAGGGCTGGGGCGCCGCGGCGACGATCGCCGAGCTCGCCGGCGCGCTCGCCCTGCTCGTCGTGTTCACGACGATCGAGGCGCGCGTCGCCAAGCCGCTGATCCCGCTGTCGATCTTCCGCGTCCCGGGGCTCGCGGCGGCGGACGTCACCGCGCTCGTGGCCGTGGCCGGATTCCTGGCGATGTTCTTCTTCCTCACCATCTACGCGCAGAGCGTGCTCGGCTACTCGCCGTTGCGCGCCGCCGTCTCCTATCTGCCGCTGACGGCGGGCGTGGTCGTCGCCGCGGGCGTCGCCACGCCGCTGATCGCCCGCATCGGGACGCGGCCGGTGCTCGTCGGCGGCATCGCCGTGGCGGCCTTCGGGATGCTGCTGCTGTCGCGGATCTCCGCCGACGGCACGTACGTGGCCGACCTGCTCCCGGGCTTCATGGTCATCGCCTTCGGCCTCGGCGCGGGGTTCGTGGCGGTCACGACGGCCGCGAACGCCGGCGTGCCGGCCGACCGCGCGGGCCTCGCCGCGGCGCTGCTCAACGCGGCCCAGCAGGTCGGCGGCGCGCTCGGCCTCGCGATCCTGTCGGCGATCGCGACCGCCCGCACCCACCACCTGGCCGCGCTCGGGGATCCGTCGGCCGAGTCGCTCACCGGTGGCTTCCGCAGCGCGATGCTCGTCGCGGCGCTGATCCTGCTCGCCGCCGCGGCGCTGGCGCTGCGCACGCGCAACAGCCGCGGCGAGCACGAGGCCGGCGCGCCGTCGCGCGAGGGGGCGCCGCTGCTCGGTCGGCTGCGCCGCGAGGCGCTGGAGGAGGCACGATGAGCGCGATGACCGCGATCGCCGAGGAGTTCGAGGGCCAGCGCCCGCGCCTGCGGGCGCTGGCCTACCGGATGCTGGGCTCCGTCGCCGAGGCCGAGGACGCCGTCCAGGAGGCGTGGCTGCGGCTGGGTCGCGCCGACGAGCGCGGCGTCGACGACCTCGGCGCGTGGCTGACGACGGTCCTCGGCCGCATCTGCATCGACATGCTGCGCGCCCGCCGGGCCCGCCGCGAGACCCTGGCCGGGGAGTGGCTGCCCGAGCCGGTCGTCAGCGCCGACGGCGACCACGACCCCGAGCAGCAGGCGCTGCTGGCCGACTCGGTGGGGATGGCGCTGCTCGTGGTCCTCGAGAGCCTGAGCCCCGCCGAGCGGCTCGCCTTCGTGCTGCACGACATGTTCGCGGTGCCGTTCGAGGAGATCGCGCCGATCGTCGATCGCTCGCCCGAGGCCACCCGCCAGCTCGCCAGCCGCGCCCGGCGGCGCGTGCGCGGAGCGGCGCCGGCGCCCGATCCGGACATGGCGACGCAGCGCCGCGTGGTCGACGCGTTCCTCGCCGCCGCCCGGGCCGGGGACTTCGAGGCGCTGCTCGAGATCCTCGACCCCGGCGTCGTGCTCCGCGTCGACCCCGGATCGCGCGAGGTGCCGCTGCCGCGGGTGCTGTCCGGCGGCCGGGTCGTGGCCGAGCGGGTCGCCGCCTCCGGGCCGGGGTTCGCCAGGTTCTGCCGGCCGGCGCTCGTCAACGGGTCGTGGGGCTGGATCGTCGTGCCCGCGGGCGGCGAGCTGGGCGGGGTCGGCGGCGCGACCGTCACCGACGGCCGCATCACCGAGATCGACCTCGTGCTCGACCCGGCCAAGCTGGCCGGGATCGCGATCGGCTAGCCGTCGAGCTGGGCGATCCCGCAGGCGCGCGGCTCCTTGTCGTCGCGCCAGCGCAGGACCTTGGTGCCGTGGCGGATGCGCCCGTGGGAGACGTGGTCGAAGGAGACCTCGACGACGAGCTCGGGGCGCAGCCCGCGCCACTCCAGCTCGTGGTCGGGACGCCAGCGCGACGGGTCGGCGGAGCCGCGGGCGCCGGTCTCGTACGGCGCCAGGCGCTCGACGAGCGTGCGCTTCTCGGCCGCCTTGAAGCCCGAGGTGTGGCCGACCTCGCGCAGCGCGCCGGACTCGTCGTAGAGCCCGAGGATCAGCGAGCCGACCGTGCCCTCCTCCTTGCCCGGCCGCCAGCCCATCACGACCGCGTCGAGCGTGCGCAGGCGCTTGACCTTGACCATCCCCCTGCGCTCGCCCGGCAGGTAGGGCGCCGCCAGCTCCTTGGCGACGACGCCCTCGGCGTCGCGCAGCCAGGGCTCGGCCTCGGCCGGCGTGCGGACCGCCGGCGTCAGCTCGACGGGGTCGGCGACGAGCGCCTCGAGCGCCGCGCGCCGCTCGGCGTAGGGGCGCTCCAGCAGGACCTCGTCGTCGCGCGCCAGCAGGTCGAAGGCGATGTACGTCGCCGGCTTCTCGCGCGACATCCGCTCCACGTAGGAGGCGGCCGAGTGGATCCGCTGGCTGATCCCGCGCCAGTCCTCGCCGCTGCCGTCGGCGACGCGCACGACGATCTCGCCGTCGAGCACGTAGCGCCCCGGCGGGAAGCGCAGCTCGGGGAAGTAGCGGTGCAGCGGCTTGCCGTTGCGCGACTGCAGGAAGACGTCGTCGCCGTCGACGAACGCGATCGCGCGGAAGCCGTCCCACTTGGGCTCGTAGGCCCAGCCGTCGCCCTCAGGAAGCGTGGGCCTGGGCCGGGCGAGCTGCGGGGGCAGCGGCGGCGAGATCGGCAGCGACACCGGCGCCCACCTTAGAGCCGCCGAGCCGCAGCTGGAGCGCCACGACCGCGGCGAGCACCAGCGCGCCGCCGACGAGCTGCATGCCGTCGAGGCGCTCGCCGAAGACGAGCGCGGCGAGGCCGACGGTGACCGCCGGCTCGACCGTCGAGACGATGCTCGCCGTCGACGGCCCGACGCGCGCGAGCCCGGCGAGGAACAGGCTCGCCGCCAGCACCGTCGAGACGAGCGCGACGCCGGCCATCGCCAGCCAGCCGTCGCCGTCGATCCGGCCGGGGTGCACGCCGCCGATCAGCGGCGAGACGACCAGGAACGCGAGGAAGGCGGTCGTCAGCACCAGCGCGGCGACCGGCAGCGGGTGGGCGCCGGGCAGGACGCGGTCGGCGACGAGGATGTAGGCGCAGTAGATCACCGCGGCGCCGAGCCCGAGCAGCACCCCGGGGGCGTTCAGCGCGCCCGTGCCGCCGGCCACGAGCACGAGCACGGTCCCCGCCGCCGACAGGCCGAGCGCGAGCGTCTTGACCGCGCCCGCTCGCTCGCGCCCCAGCGCCAGGGCCGCCGCGAAGACCATCGCCGGGTAGGTGTAGAGCAGCAGCGCGTTGAGCGAGGCGCTGATGTGCTGCAGTGCCGCGAAGTAGCAGCCGGCCTGCCCCGCGTAGAGGACGCCCAGCGCGGCGGCGCCGAGCGCCGTGCGGCGGTCGGGCAGCGGCGCGCGCACGACCCGCACGACCGCCCACGTGACCGCCGCCGCGAGCAGGAAGCGCAGCACCAGCACGGTCGTGACGTCGCCGCCGTGGCGGTAGGCGAGCTTGGCGAAGATCGCCATCGCGCCGAAGCCGGCGGCGGAGACGAGGCACAGCAGCAGGCCCTGGCGATGGCGGCTCACGGAGGGCATCATCGGCCACGACGGGGTCTGGGGCTAGCCTTGAGTAACATCGGAAGCTCAAGGGAAAGCCTATGAACCTCCAGCAGCTCTCCTACTTCCTCGCGGCGGTCGAGCACGGGTCGTTCAGCGCCGCGGCCGACGAGCTGCATCTCGCCCAGCCGTCGCTGTCCGAGCAGGTTCGCCGCCTCGAGGCCGAGCTGGGCGTCGCGCTGTTCTCGCGCGTCGGCCGCGGCGTGCGCCCGACCGAGGCCGGTCGCGCGCTGCGCCCGCACGCCGAGCGCGTGCTCGCCGAGGTCGAGGCCGGCCGGGCCGCCGTCGCGGGCGTGCGCGAGCTGCGCGGCGGCACGGCGACGTTCGGCGTGATGGGGACCGCCCACCACTACGGCCTCGGCGCCGACCTCGTCGAGGACTTCCGCCGCGCGCACCCGGCGGTGCGCGTGCGGCTCGTCGGCCAGAACTCGGCCGAGGTCGTCGAGGCGGTCTCCGGTGGCGAGCTGGAGGCCGGCCTGGTCTCGCTGCCGATCGACGACGCCGGGCTCGAGGTGCGCCCGGTGCTGCACGACGAGATCGTCGTCGTCAGCGCCGACCGCGCGCGGCTGCGCGGGCCGATGACGATCGAGCGCTTCGCGGCGCTGCCGCTGGTCCTGCCCGACGCGAGCTGGGTGCGCACCGACCCCCAGCGCCGCCAGCTGGCCGAGCTCGCCCAGCGGGCCGGCGTGGCGATCGAGCCCGCGATCGACGTCGAGGAGCCCGAGGACGCCGTCGCGCTCGCCGCGCGCGGCGCCGGCGACACGATCGCTGCGCGCGGGCTGCTCGTGGCGCTCGGTGCGCGCCTGCCGCGGCGGCTCGGCTGGACGCCGTTCGCCGAGCCCCTCTACAACGCCTACGCCGTCATCACGCGCCGCGGCGCCAGCGTCTCGCCGGCCACGCGCGCGCTGATCGAGCTGACCGAGCGGCGCCTGGCGCTGGCCGCCGGGCGCATCGCCGGCCATCCGGCGCGGCGGATGCCGCGCGCCTGAGGCGGCGTTGGCATGATGCGGCCCCATGCCAGCGCCCGACCCGATCGTCGTCCGCGGCCTCGCCCGCAGCTTCAAGACCCGCGACGGCGTCGTCGAGGCGGTCAAGGGGATCGACTTCACGGTGCGCGCGGGCGAGATCGTCGGCCTGCTCGGGCCCAACGGCGCCGGCAAGACGACGACGCTGCGGATGCTGACGACGCTGCTCGAGCCGACGGCCGGCAGCGCGACGGTCGCCGGCCACGACCTCGCCTCGCGGCCGCGCGAGGTGCGGCGGCGGATCGGCTACGTCGCGCAGGTCGGCGCCGCGCCGTCGGCCGGCACGCTGCTCGGCGAGGAGCTGGTCACGCAGGCGCGCCTGCAGGGCCTGTCGAAGGCCGCGGCCGCCGCGCGCCTGGCGCAGCTGGCGCCGCGCCTCGACCTGGCCGGGCTCGAGCGCCGGGCGCTGCTCGAGCTGTCCGGCGGCCAGCGGCGCCGCTTCGACGTCGCGCTCGGCCTGATGCACGAGCCCGCCGTCGTCTTCCTCGACGAGCCGACGACCGGCCTGGACCCGCAGAGCCGCGCCAACCTGTGGGAGCACATCCGCCGGCTGCGCGAGGAGATGGGGGTGACGATCCTGCTGACGACGCACTACCTCGACGAGGCCGACGCGCTCGCCGACCGCATCCTCGTCATGGACCACGGCGGCCTCGTCGCCGACGACACGCCCGCGGCGCTCAAGGCGCGCATCGCCGGCGACGTCATCCACCTGGGCTTCGCGTCGCCCGAGCACGCCGAGCGCGCCGCCGCGCTGGCGCGCGAGACCGTGTCGGCCCGCGAGCTCGTCGCGCAGGGCGACGAGCTGTCGGTGACGGTCGACGACGGCGCCGTCGCGATCGCGCCGCTGCTGGGCGCGCTCGACGGCGCCGGGCTGCGGCCGGCGACCGTCGCGGTCAGCAGGCCGACGCTCGACGACGTGTTCCTGACGCTGACCGGGCGCTCGCTGCGCGAGGACGAGGAGGCGGCGGCGTGATCGTCGAGACCGCGCTGATCTTCCAGCGCCAGATGCGGATCCTCCTGCGCAACCCCGTCTGGGTCTTCTTCGGGCTGACGCAGCCGATCATCTACCTGGTGCTGTTCGGCCCGCTGCTCAAGGGCGTGCGCGGCGGCGGCCTCGGCGGCGACGACTCGTGGCGCATCTTCGTGCCCGGCCTGCTGATGCAGCTGACGATCTTCGGCGCCGGCTTCGCCGGCTTCGGGATCATCCAGGAGCTGCGCGAGGGCGTCGTCGACCGCCAGCGCGTCACGCCGGCCCGGCGCACCTCGCTGATCCTCGGCCGCACCCTGAGCAACATGCTCGTGCTCGCCGTGCAGGGCACGATCCTCGTGCTCGTCGCGATCCCGTTCGGGCTGCACCCGTCCTGGAGCGGGGTCGCCACCTCGATCGTCCTGATCGCGGTGCTGGCGATCGGCGTGTCGGCCGCGTCCTACGCGATGGGGCTGATCCTCAAGGACGAGGACGCCTTCGCCCCCTTCATCCAGGGCGTCTCGCTGCCGCTGCTGCTGCTCTCCGGCGTGCTGCTGCCGATGAGCCTCGCGCCCGCGTGGCTGGAGACCGCGTCGAAGGTCAACCCGCTGACGCACATCGTCGACGGCACCAGGGCGCTGTTCCGCGGCGACTTCGGCGACGGCGACGTCTGGCTCGGCATCGGCATCACCGTCGCGCTCAGCGCGCTGCTGGCCCTGTGGGGCGCGCGCGTCTTCCGGCGCCAGAGCGCCTGACGCCGCTCAGGCGACGGCGGGCAGCGAGCGCAGCGCCTCGGCCAGGCGCCCGACGCCCTCGTCGATCTGCTCGGGCGTGACGCCCGAGTAGGCGAGGCGCATCGCGTCGTGGCCGCCCTCGACGAGGAAGTCGGTGCCCTTGACGATCAGCACGCCGCGCTGCGTGGCGGCCTCGAAGAGGTCGTCGACGTCGACGCCGCCGGGCAGCTTGACCCACATGAAGTAGCCCCCGTCGGGGGCGACGAACTCGGCCTCGGGGATCTCGCGCGCGAGCGCCGCCGACAGCGCGTCGACGCGCTGCTCGAGCGCGGCCCGGACGGTCGCGATCGACCGCTCCAGCCCGCCGCCGACGCAGAACTCGTAGACGATCGACTGGGCGACCATGTTCGGCGAGATGTAGGTGCCGGTGGCGCGCGCGGCGATGCGGCCGATGAGCTCGGCCGGGCCGACCAGGTAGCCGACGCGGATGCCGGGGCAGACGGTCTTGGAGAACGAGCTGGCGTAGACGACGTCGCCGGCGCCGCCGTCGAGCTCGAGCATCGTCGGCAGCGGCTCGCCGCGGAAGCGGATCGCCACGTAGGGGTCGTCCTCGAAGACGGTGAAGCGCTCGCGCGCCGCCAGCTCGAGCAGCCGCCGGCGCTTGTCGAGCGAGATCGTGTAGCCGGCCGGGTTCTGGAAGTTGGGGATGATGTGCGCGAGCGCGGGGCGCACGCCGGCCTCGATCAGCTCCTCCAGCTCGCCGACGTCGATGCCGTCGGGCTCCAGCGTGATCGGATGCAGCCGGGCGCCGCGCTGCCCGAGCGCGAGGAGCGTGCGGTCGTAGCTGGGCCGCTCGACGACGACGTCGGTGCCGGGCGCGACGAGCTCGTCGAACAGGAAGGCGTCGGCCTGCATCGAGCCGTTGGTGACGAGCACCTGGCTCTCCTGCACGCCGTGGCGCTCGGCCAGCCAGCGCCGCAGCGGCGGGTAGCCGACCGAGGTCCCGTAGCCGGTCGCGCCGGCGGGGTCGTTGGTGAGCGCTCGCTGCGCCGCGGCCTTGAGCCCCTCGACGTCGACGATGTCGAGCGACGGGGCCCCGCGCGCGAAGGAGATGGTCGAGCCGCTCATCGCGCCGCACGATAGCGCCGGTCCACCAGCGCGGCCGCGGCGCGGAAGACGATCACGACCGCCAGCGGGACGACGAGCCAGCTGTCCGCCTGGGCGGCGATGGCCAGCGCGACGACGAGCGCCACCGATGTCAGCGACCGGTGCATTTCAGGGGAGTCATCGGCCGTCGCGGCCTCCGGCTTCAACCTGCACGGCCTCGTTCGCGGACGCCGGGCCCGAGGGCCCGGCGCCCTTGACTTTGGCCTCTCGGGAGCGCGCCCCGGAGATGGCGCCCCCGCTGTCGCCCAAAGAGCGGGCCCACCCTAACCGGGCCGGGCCCGGGCGATCAACCCTGGAGGATCTCGACGGCGATGTCGGCGACGGCCGTCGGCGTGCGGCCGACCCGCACGCCGCGGCTCTCGAGCGCCTCGATCTTCGCCGCGGCGCTGCCGCTCGAGCCGGAGACGATCGCGCCGGCGTGGCCCATCGTCTTGCCGGGCGGTGCGGTCACGCCGGCGATGTAGCCGACGACCGGCTTGGTCACGTGCTCGGCGATGTACTCGGCCGCCTCCTCCTCGGCGGAGCCGCCGATCTCGCCGCTCATGACGATCAGCTCGGTCTCGGGGTCCTGCTCGAAGAGCGCGATCACGTCGACGAACGACGAGCCCGGCACGGGGTCGCCGCCGATCCCGACGATCGACGAGTTGCCGAAGCCGCGCTGGGCCAGCTCGTTGCCGATCTGGTAGGTCAGCGTGCCCGAGCGCGAGACGACGCCGACGTTGCCCTCCCGGAAGAAGGCGGCGGGGATGATGCCGACGTTGGCCTTGCCCGGCGACAGCACGCCGGGGCAGTTGGGGCCGATCAGGCGCGTGCCGGGGTGCGCCTGGGCGAGGTGGTTGTAGACGCGCAGCTCGTCGTGGGCGGGGATGCCCTCGGTGATCGCAACGATCGTCTCGATGCCGGCGTCGGCCGCCTCGAGGATCGAGTCGGCGGCGAACGGCGGCGGCACGAAGATCATCGCCGTGTTGGCGCCCGACGCGGCGACCGCCTCGCGGAAGGTGTTGAAGACGGGGATGCCGTCGACGTCCTGGCCGCCCTTGCCGGGCGTCACGCCGGAGACGACGTCGGTGCCGTAGGCGCGGTTGTTGAGCGTGTGGAACGAGCCCTCGCGGCCGGTGATGCCCGACACGCAGAGCTTGGTCTCCCGGCCGACGATGACGCTCACGCGGCACCTCCCTTCGCCAGCGCGACGACCTTCTCGGCGGCCTCGTTCATGGTCGCGGCGGTGTGCACGTTGGGCAGGCTCGCGTCGGCGAGCAGCTCGCGGCCCTCGGCGTCGTTGGTGCCGTCGAGGCGCACGACGAACGGCACTTCCGGCCTGATCTCCCCGAAGGCGGTGATCAGGCCGCGGGCGACCTCGTCGCAGCGCGTGATGCCGCCGAAGATGTTGAACAGCACGGCCTTGACCTTGGGGTCCGAGAGGATCACCTCGACGGCCTGGGTGATCGCCTCGGCCTTCGAGCCGCCGCCGGCGTCGAGGAAGTTCGCCGGCGCGCCGCCGAACTGGGCGACGACGTCGAGCGTGCTCATCACCAGGCCGGCGCCGTTGCCCAGCACGCCGATGTCGCCGTCGAGCTTGACGTAGGTGAGGCCGCGCTCGCGCGCCATCTGCTCCTGCTCGTCCTCGGCGCTCGGGTTGCGCAGCGCGGCGTTGTCGGCGTGGCGGTAGAGCGCGTTGTCGTCGAGCGTGACCTTCGCGTCCAGCGCCTTGACCGAGCGGTCGGCGAGCACGACGAGCGGGTTGACCTCGACGAGCATCGCCTCCTCGGCGACGAACGCCTCGTAGAGCCGGGCCAGCAGCGCGCCGACCGGGCGCACGACGTCGTCGGGCAGGCCGGCCTCGTAGGCCAGCCGCCGACCGTGGAAGGGCTGGAAGCCGAGCAGCGGGTCGACGTGCAGGCGGGCGATCGCCTCCGGGCTGCGCGCGGCGACCTCCTCGATCTCGACGCCGCCCTCGCGCGAGAGCATCATCAGCGGCGCCTTGGCGGCGCGGTCGAAGACGACCGAGGCGTAGTACTCCTCGGCGATCTCGCTGGCCTCCTCGACCCACACCGAGTGGACCGTGTGGCCGCGGATGTCCATCCCGAGGATCGCCTCGGCGGCGGCCCGGGCCGCGTCGCGGTCCTCGGCGACCTTGATGCCGCCGGCCTTGCCGCGGCCGCCGATCAGCACCTGCGCCTTGACGACGCAGGGGTAGCCGACCTCGTCGGCGGCCTGCACGGCGGCCTCGACGGAGTCGGCCGGACTGCCGGTCGGGACGGGCACGCCGTGGCGCGCGAAGAGCTGCTTTCCCTGGTACTCGAGTAGGTCCATTGGCGGCGACGGACCCTACAATGCGCGGCCCAGCCATGGCTCTCCCCAAGCAGGTCACCTTCGTGACGTTCGACGTCTACGGCACCCTCATCGACTGGGAGGAGGGGGTCTTCCAGGCGTTCAAGCGGGAGGCCGACCGCGACGGGTTCACGCTCGACCGCGACGAGGTCATCGGCCTCTTCCACGAGATCTCGCGCGAGATCGAGGGCGGCTCCTACGAGCTCTACGCCGAGGTCCTGCGGCGCACGGCGTTGGAGATCGCCAAGCGGATCAACTGGCCGCTGGAGTCCTCGCGCTCGGGCTTCCTGCCCGACTCCGTGCAGCGCTGGGCGCCGTTCAAGGAGACCAACGCGCAGCTGAGGAAGTTCACGGGCGCGTTCCAGACGGGCCTGATCTCGAACATCGACGACAAGCTGCTCGGGCAGACGCGCCGCCACATCCCGGCCGACTTCGACCTCGTCGTCACCGCCCAGCAGGTCCGCTCCTACAAGCCCGACCCGGCGCACTTCAAGGAGTGCGAGCGCCGCATCGGCGGCAAGAAGGGCTGGGTCCACATCGCCTCGAGCCTGTACCACGACGTCGAGCCGTGCATCAAGCTCAAGGTGCCGGTGATCTGGGTCAACCGGCACCGGGAGCAGCTCGACCCGAGCGCCAAGAAGCCGTCCGCGGAGGTCAAGAGCCTGCTCGAGGCGGCCAAGCTGCTGGGCCTCTGAGGCCGCGCGGGCGGGTCCGATTCGCGTCCAGGCGCTGCACCCGGACGTCGTCGTCTGCGTCAGCGGGATCTGGCAGACGACCTGCACGCTGCTGCACTCGAGCGACGAGACGTTCGTCGTCGACTCGCCCGTGCTCCCCGAGGAGCTCGACGCGCTGCCCTCGGTGCTGGCGCAGGCGGGCTGGGAGTGCACGGGCCTGCTGGCCACGCACGCCGACTGGGACCACCTGCTGGGGCGGCTGGCGTTCCCGGGCACGGCGCTCGGCGTCGCCGAGTCGAGCGCGCGGCGCCTGCGCGAGCGCCCCGGCGACGCGCAGCGGGCGCTGCGCGAGTTCGACGCCGAGCACTACGTGCAGCGCGGGCCGCTCGCGCTCGGCGAGCTGCAGGCGCTGCCGGTGCCGGGCCGGCTCGAGGTCGGCGGCCGCGAGCTCGAGCTGCACCCGGCCGAGGGCCACACCGACGACGGCATGGCGCTCCTCGTCCCGTGGGCCGGGGTGCTCGTCTGCGGCGACTACCTGTCGCCGGTCGAGGACCCGATGGTCGGCGGCGCGCGCGAGGAGTACCTGGCGACGCTGGAGCGGCTGCGGGCGCTGGCGCGGCGCGCGACGTGGGTCGTCCCCGGCCACGGCGAGCCGCTTCCGAGCGCTCGCGCGCTGGCGATCCTCGAGGATCACCTGGGGAAGGTGGCGGGGTGAGCGGCCGCGCCGCGGGCGGCGACGACGCGCGCGACCGCGCCTCCGGCGGGGGCATCCGCCACGTCGCGCTGGAGACGGCGCGCGCCGAGGCCCCGGCGCTCGTCGCCTTCCTCGCGCTGCTGGGCTTCCGCGAGGTCGCGGCGCCGGCGGGGCTGGAGGAGATCGCGCTCTGGCTCGAGCGCGACGGGGCGCAGGTCCACGTCCTCTTCGAGGAGTCGCCGGTCGCGCCGCCGCGCGGCCACCTCGCCGTCGCCTGCGGCGAGGACTACGAGGCGACGCTGGGGCGCCTGCGCGACGCGGGCTTCGAGCCGCGGCCGCGGCGCGAGTACTGGGGCTCGCCGCGCGCGTACGTGCGCGGTCCCGGCGGCCATCTCGTCGAGGTCATGGCGTTCCCGCCTGCGCCAGCGGCAGGCGCATGAGCAGG
>DASZVK010000041.1:0-2830 GCA_035547175.1 Solirubrobacteraceae bacterium | reverse complement strand
GCGAGCGCCTGGTCGACGGGGCGCGTGGTCAGCCTGAAGTACGCCGACGTCCCGTCCGGCCTGCCGCACCGCGACAGCGCGTGCAGCAGCGCCCACTCGAGGTCCTGTCCGAACGCCGGCTCCCAGGCGATGCAGCCGGGCTGCTCGAGGCCGACCGAGGGCGTGATGATCGACTGGTGGGCGCCCCCCTCCGGAGCGAGGGTCACGCCCGAGGGCGTCCCGACGAGGATCGACTGCCCGCCCGCGTACATGCCGAACGACCACGGCTCCAGCGCGCGGTTGACGAACGGGTCGTAGAGGGTGCCGATCGGCAGCAGCGCCTGGCCGTCGCGCGACCACGTCGTCCCGAGCTCGGAGAGCAGGCCGACGAGGTTGCCCTCGGCGATGCCCAGCTCGACGTGGCGCCCGTGCTCGGACTCGCGCCAGCGCAGCAGCGTGTCGGAGTCGTCGGCGAACCAGTCGATGCGCGGGGTGGGCGGGATCCGATTCCAGACGCCGACGCGGTTGATCCAGCCTCCCAGGTTCGTCGAGGAGGCGACGTCCGGGCTGACCGTCACCACGTGGCGTGCGATCTCCGGCGCCACGTGGGCCAGGTCGACGAAGAAGCGCCCGAACGCCTGCTGCGTGGACACGACCCCGCCGTGCGCGCGCCCGAGGTCCGCCGGCGGCCGGGGGACGGCCCGCGGGGTGGCCGGCTCGCGGCGCAGGCGCCCGGCGACCTCGGCGCACAGCTGCGCCGGCGCGCCGTCGGGGTCCAGCGGCGCCCAGGGGTCGTCCGGATCGGCGCCGAGGTCGGCCGCGAGGCTCCGCCACTGCTCTGTGGTCAGCAGCGCGGAGTGGTTGCCCGGATGGCCCTGCGTCGGCAGCCGCCACGCCTTGATCGTGTAGGCGAACACCACCGACGGGCGATCCTGGACGGCGTCGGCGTAGGCGAACGCGTCCAGGAGGTCGCCCAGGTCGTGGCCGCCGAGGTCGCGCACGGCGCGCAGCAGGTCGTCGTCGTCGACGTCCGACAGCAGGCGCGCGAGCTCATGGCGGGCGGGCCCGTCTCCGGGGAGGCGCTCGCGCAGCTCGGCGGCCGACGAGCGCAGCAGGCGCTGGTACTCCTCGTTGGGCATCAGGTCGATGCGCCGGCGCAGCTCCTCGCCGCCCGGCCGGTCGAACAGCTCGCGCAGCCGGCGCCCGTACTTGACCACGATCGTGTGCCAGCCGGCCGCCTCGAACATCGACCCGATGCGCCCGGCGGCGATGTCGGGCACGATGCGGTCCAGCGACTGGCGATTGAGATCGACCACCCACAGGACCTCGCCCAGCTGCGACACCAGGGGGTCGACGAGCGCCTCCCAGACGGCTCCCTCGTCGAGCTCGGCGTCGCCCACCAGCGCGACGACGCGGCCGCCGCGGGGGACCTCGAAGTGCCCCGCGACGTAGCGGTGGGCGAGCGCGCTCCAGAGCGACGCGGTCGCGCCGATGCCGACGGATCCGGTCGAGAAGTCCGCCGGGACCGGGTCCTTGAGCCGACTCGGGTAGCTCTGCAGCCCGCCGAACTCGCGCAACGTCGTCAGGTAGCGAGCGTCCAGGCGCCCCAGCAGGTGCTCGATCGCGTGCAGCACCGGCGACGCGTGCGGCTTGACGGCGACGCGATCCGGTCCCCGCAGGTGGGCGAAGTACAGCGCCGTCATGATCGACGTCAGCGACGCCGACGACGCCTGGTGGCCGCCGACCTTGACGCCGGAGCTCGTCTGCCGCCCCTTGTTGGCGTGATGCACGAGCGAGGTCGCCAGCCAGAGCACACGGTCCTGGACCGCTTCCAGCGTCGCGATGTCGACCTGCGCCTCGACGGCCATGGCGCGGCATTCTGTTCGCGCCGACGCCTCGCCGCCAGGCGGTCATGACGTTCTCGGACAGTAGACGCAGCTTCTTTGCGCGTCAGAGCCCGTCGGCTATACGATCGTTTCGTGCCGAGAAACGATCTCGACGCGATCGACCGTCGCGTCATCGACCTGCTCACCGAGGACGCGCGACGCTCCGCGAGCGAGATCGGCAGGCTCGTCGGCCTGTCCCCCGCCGCGGCCAAGCGCCGGATCGACCGCCTGGAGGCCGGCGGCGTCATCCGCGGCTACACGACGATCCTCGACCACGGACGGCTGGGCGGGAGCCTCGAGGCGTTCACTGAGCTGCGCTTCGCCGCGGGCACGCAGGTCGGCGACATCGACGGCTCGGTCGCCGACGTGCCGGAGGTCGTCGAGTCGTTCACGCTCGCCGGCGACCCCGACGCGCTCGTGCGCCTGCGCGTGTCCGACGTCGACCACCTCAAGCGCGTCATCGACCGCATCCGCCGGGGTCGGCGCGGCGGCGCGAAGATCACCGAGACGAAGACCCTGATCGTGCTCGGCACCCAGCGGGGCGGCGCGAGCGGATGACGCCGCCCGAGCGCTAGGCGTCTCGCCTGGCGCGCAGCCAGGCCACGCCCGAGCGCACGAGCGCCCGCTCGTCGACGTCGCCCGAGCCGAGGTGGCCGAGCTCGACGCACACGGGCAGGCCGTCGGCGCCGCCGAGCGCGGCCAGGACGCCGTCGACGTCGACGACGCCCTCGCCGTAGGGCACCGACCGCGGCCCCACCGGGCCGTCGCCCGGCGCCGGCGCGACGACGTCCTTGAGGTGGACCATGGCGACGCGCGGGGCCACCGCCCGGGCGAGGCCGACCGGGTCGTCGCCGACCCGGAGCGCGTTGGCGGTGTCGAGGCAGACCGACAGGCCGGGCACCGCCTCCAGCAGGGCGGAGCGCTCCTCGACGCCGCCGTCGGCATGGTTCTCCCGGGCCAGCGCG
>DASZVK010000040.1:0-2025 GCA_035547175.1 Solirubrobacteraceae bacterium | reverse complement strand
CAGCGGCCCGAAGCGGCTCGCGGGCCGGCGCCGGAGCCAGACGAGGCCGACGAGCATCGGCGCCGCGCAGTCGTAGCTGAGGACCAGCGCGGCGGCGACCCGATGCTCGACGTGGCCGCTGCCGAGCGCCAGCACCGTCGTCGTCGTGACCGTCAGCGCGCACAGCGCGAGGACGAGCGCGGCCGGCCGGATCGCGCGCGACGGGCGCGCCTCGACGGCGATCGCGTGCTCCTCCCCGATGGCATGCGAGAGCGCGGCCACGTGCAGATGCAACCCGTTCGCACGCCAACTCGCAAGCGCCGCCGTCGACTATGGTGTCCCGCGTGGAGCACGCGCCGCTGCGGGTGATCTACGGCGACGACTCGTGGCTCGTGCGCCAGGCGCTCGCCGAGGTCCTCGCGCGCTGCGACGGGGTCGAGGTGCTCGCCATCTGCGAGGACGGCGACGCGCTGCTCGCCGCGGCGCAGGCCGACCGGCCCGACGTCGTGCTCACCGACATGCGCATGCCGCCGAGCGGCCACGGCGAGGGCCTGCGCATCTCGCGCTCGCTGGCCGCGATCGACCGCTCGATCGGCGTGCTCGTCCTCAGTCAGTACGCCGAGCCGGCCTATGGCCTGGCGATGCTCGAGGACGGCGTCGACGGTCGCGGCTACCTGCTCAAGGACCGCGTCCACAACGCCGGCGCCCTGGAGGCGGCGCTGCGCGCGGTCGCGAGCGGCAGCTCGGTCTTCGACCCCGCGATGATCGGCTCGCTCGTCGAGCGCCGCGACGCGTCCGACCCCGAGCTCGCCCGGCTCACGCCGAGGGAGCGCGACGTGCTCGCCGCGATGGCCCAGGGCAAGAGCAACGCGTCGATCGCGGAGTCGCTCGTGCTGACCAAGAAGGCGGTCGAGAAGCACGTCTCGGCGATCTTCTCCAAGCTGTCGCTGCCCGGCGAGGAGATCGCGAGCAGGCGCGTGGCCGCCGTGCTGCGCTACCTCGGCGAGAGCCCGCACCCCGGCGGATAGGCGGGCAGGCCCCCGCGACCGGCGTGGCGGCCCCCCTGGCGCGTCGGCGCCGCGCGCGCAACACTCGTCGCGTGCGCACCGTGGGAGCGCCCGGCCTCCCGGCCACGCGGCGGGGCGCGGCGTCCGTCGCGCTGCGCACGGACCGCCATCCGCTGATCGAGCGCCCGCGCCTGCATGCGCTCCTGGACCGGGCGCCGGCGCATCGCGTCGTCGCGATCGTCGCTCCGACCGGCTGGGGCAAGACCGCGCTGCTGCGGACGTGGTCGCAGGCGTGCGGAGCGCCGCTCGTCAGCCTGCGCGGCGCCCCCGTCGACGCCGACCGGCTCGAGCGGGCGCTCGCCGCGGCGCACGCCTCGCATCCGCACGCGCCCGCGATCGCGATCGACGACGTCGAGACGCTCTCGGGGCCGGGGTTGGCGTCGCTGCGCGCGCGGATCGCGCGGCGGGGCACGCCGCTCGTCGTCGCCGGCCGCACCGAGCCGGCCATCGGGCTGCCGCGCCTGCGCCTGCACGGCGACGTGCTCGAGCTGCGCGCCGGCGACCTGGCGCTCACCGAGGTGGAGGCCGCGGAGCTGCTCGACCTCCTGCACGTGCCGCTGCCGGCGCCCGACGTCGAGCGGCTGGTCGCGCGCACCGAGGGGTGGGCCGCCGCGGTCCGCCTCGCCGCGGCGTCGCTCGCGCACGCGCCGGACGCCGGGCGGTTCCTGGAGGAGTTCGACGGCACCGACCGGGCGATCGCCGACTACCTGACCGACGAGGTGCTGGCCACCGTCGACGCCGACACGCGGGCCTTCCTGCTCAGCGCCAGCGTCGTCGACGACGTCTGCGCCGAGCTCGCCGCGGCGCTGACCGGGCGCGACGACGGCGGCGAGGTCCTCGACCGCCTGGAGCTCGACCGCGGGGCGTTCGCCTGCATCCTAGGCGGGACGACGTTGTATGTGATGGCCGCGAACTGGGGGCCGTCGGGCGTGTCGGACGGCGTGGTCGTCACCGCGCCCGCACCGGCCGGGCCCGCGGG
>DASZVK010000039.1:0-9775 GCA_035547175.1 Solirubrobacteraceae bacterium | reverse complement strand
TCACCTTGACGTCGAAGCGCTTGCCGGAGACCTCGACGGTGTAGTCCCGCTCGACGACCTCGTCCCCGCCCGGCCCGCCGCCGGGCGCCGGCGCGACCTCCTCGGCCGTCGAGGCGAGCCACTCGCGGTCCTCGATCAGGTCGCGGCAGGTCTCGCCCGCCCTCCACTGGGGCGTGGCCAGGAGCGCCTTGTGGAACGGGATCAGCGTGCGCAGGCCCTCGATCTCGTACTCCGACAGCGCGCGCAGCATGCGCGCGGTCGCCTGCTCGCGGTCGGCGTCCCAGACGATCAGCTTGGCGACCATCGGGTCGTACATCGGGCTGACGAAGCCGCCCGCGACGATCCCGGAGTCGACGCGCACGCCGGGCCCCGTGGGCTCCTTGTAGTGGCCGACGTGCCCCGGCGCCGGGGCGAAGTTCTTGGCGGCGACCTCGGCGTTGATGCGGCATTCGATCGCGTGGCCGCGCAGCACGACGTCCTCCTGGGAGTAGGAGAGCGGCTCGCCCGCGGCGGCGCGGATGCCCTCCTTGACGATGTCGACGCCGGTCGTCATCTCGGTCACGCAGTGCTCGACCTGCACGCGCGTGTTCATCTCCAGGAAGAAGTACTCGCCGTCGGACAGCAGGCCCTCGATCGTGCCCGCGCCGACGTAGTCGACGGCGCGGGCGGCCTCGACGCCGATCTCGCCGATGCGCGCGCGCAGCGCGGCGTCGACGGCCGGCGCCGGCGACTCCTCGATCAGCTTCTGGTGGCGGCGCTGGACCGAGCAGTCGCGCTCGCCGAGGTGGATGACGTTGCCGTGGCGGTCGGCGAGCACCTGGACCTCGACGTGGCGCGGGTCGGGCAGGTAGCGCTCGACGTACACGCGCGCGTCGCCGAAGAACTTCTCGCCCTCGGAGCTGGCGCCGTCGAAGGCGCGCTCGAGCTCGGACTCCTCGAGCGCGACGCGGAAGCCCTTGCCGCCGCCGCCGCCCGCGGCCTTGATCGCCACCGGGTAGCCGATCTCGGCGTCGATCACCGCGCGCGCGGCGTCGACGTCGGCGAGCACCTCGGTCGTGCCGGGCACGATCGGCACGCCCGCGGCCTTCATCAGCTCGCGCGCGCGGGTCTTCGAGCCCATCGCCTCGATCGCGCTTGCCGGCGGGCCGATGAAGACGATCCCGGCCTCCTCGCAGGCGCGGGCGAACTCGGCGTTCTCGGCCAGGAAGCCGTAGCCCGGGTGGATCGCCTCGGCGCCGGACTGCGCCGCGACCTCGAGGATGCGGTCGATGCGCAGGTAGCTCTCGGCCGCCGTCGGGCCGCCGAGCAGGTAGGCCTCGCCGGCGCGCAGGACGTGCGGCGCGTCGCGGTCGATCTCCGAGTACACGGCGACCGACGCGATCCCGAGCTCGTCGAGCGCGCGACAGACGCGGATCGCGATCTCGCCGCGATTGGCGACCAGGACCTTGCTGAACATGCGCCGGGAACCCTACGAAACCGTGTGGCACGCACGGCGCCTCCTGCGCCACCAACCCCCCGATCCTCCGGGCGTGCGCGCCCCCCAGCCCACCGACGTGGCCGACGTTGAGCACGACTATCGGGCCGAACGTCGGCCACCCCTGACGGCGGCGGTGGCCGAGCTGGCGGAGAGCCAGTGGGGCGTCGTGGGCGCTCCACAGCTGCGGGCGCTCGGCGTGACGCGCCGGATGATCGGCCATTGGCTGGCCGTCGGGCGGCTGCGACCGCTGCACCGCGGGGTCTACGCGGCCGGGCATGCCGCGTTGCGGATCGAGGGTCGCTGGACGGCCGCGGTGCGGCATGCGGCGAGGGCGCCGTCCTCAGCCATCGGGACGCGGCCGCTCTGTGGGGCATCCAGCCGATCTCGTCGTCGCCGAGGATCCACGTCACGTCGCCGGCGAAGCTGCACCACCAGGACGGCCTGCGCGTCCACCGCACGCGCGGGTTCGCTCCCGAGGACGTCGACGTGCATCGCGGGATTCCGGTGACCTCCGTGGCGCGGACGCTGCTGGACCTCGCCGGCCTCCTTCCCCTCGGTGAGCTCGAGGCGGCGGTGGCGTCGGCGTTGCGACGGCCCGGCTTCGACGCCGGACGCGTGGAGGACATGGTGCGCCGCGGCCGAGGGCACCGAGGGGTGGGGCGGCTCGCGGCGCTGGTGGCGGCGGAGCCGAAGGTGACGCGCTCGGCGCTGGAGCGACGCTTCCTCGCGCTCGTGCGCAGGGCCGGCCTGCCCGAGCCCGAGACGAACACGTGGATCACGCTCGGTGCCGGCGAGGAGTGGCAGCTCGACGCGCTGTGGCGGGCGCAGCGCGTGTCGGTCGAGCTCGACGGCTGGGAGTCCCACCGCACGCGTCGGCAGTTCGAGCGCGACCGCCTGCGCTCGGCCGCCATGCAGGCCGCCGGCTACCGCCACGTCCAGCTCACCTGGCGGCAGGTGACGGACGAGGCGCCCACGGTGATCCGGACGCTGCGCATCCTCCTCGGGGGCGGTGGCCGAGGTTGAGCACGACTATCGGGCCTAACGTCGGCCACCCCGCGGCGCGCGGGCGCGGGGCGCGGGCGGGCGGCGCCGGCCTAGGCCCGGATCATGCCCGCCGCGACGGTGTCGTTGGTCGCCTCGTCGACGAGGACGAAGGCGCCCCCGGCGCGGTTGCGACCGTAGTCGTCGAAGGCCAGCGGGTGCGACGCGCGCAGGCGCACGCGGCCGATGTCGTTGAGGGCCAGCTCGGCGACGTCCTCGTCGGGCTCGAGCGTGTGGACGTCGACCGCCCAGCGGACCTCGTCGACGATCGCGCGCGCCGCGTGGGTGGCGTGCTTGATCACGTAGCGCCCGCCGGGGCGCAGCGGCGCGTCGGCCATCCAGCAGACGTCGGCCTCGAGCTCGCGCGACAGGGTCGGCGCGTCGTCGGGATGGCAGATCAGGTCGCCGCGCGTCACGTCGACGTCGTCGGCCAGGCGCAGCGTCACCGACATCGGCGCGAACGCCTCCGTCAACCCGCCGTCGAAGGTGTCGATCGCGGCGATCCGCGTCGTCCGCTGCGACGGCAGCACCTGCACCTCGTCGCCGACGCACACCACGCCCGAGGCGATCTGCCCGGCGTAGCCGCGGTAGTCCGATTCGCCCGGCCGGATCACCCACTGCACGGGGAAGCGCAGCTCGGAGAGGTTGCGGTCGGCGGCGACCTCGACCGTCTCGAGGTGCTCGAGCAGCGGCGGCCCGTCGTACCACGGGGTGCGCTCGGAGGCCTCGACGACGTTGTCGCCCTCCAGCGCCGAGATCGGGATCGCGACGACGTCGAGCTCGTCGGCCAGCCCGGCGGCGAACGCGGCGAACTCGGAGACGATCGCCTCGAAGACGGCCTCGTCGAAGCCGATCAGGTCCATCTTGTTGACCGCCAGCACGAGGTGGCGGATGCCCAGCAGCGAGGACAGGAAGGCGTGGCGCTTGGTCTGCTCGAGCACGCCGTTGCGCGCGTCGACGAGCACGATCGCCAGGTCGGCCGTCGAGGCTCCCGTGACCATGTTGCGCGTGTACTGCACGTGGCCCGGCGTGTCGGCGAGGATGAAGCGCCGCCGCGGCGTGGCGAAGAAGCGGTAGGCGACGTCGATCGTGATGCCCTGCTCGCGCTCGGCGCGCAGGCCGTCGGTCAGCAGCGAGAGGTCGACGGCGCCCTCGCCGTGGCGCCGCCGCGAGGCCTCGGCGACCTGCTCGAGCTGGTCGGCGAGCACCGCCTTGGAGTCGTAGAGCAGGCGCCCGATCAGCGTCGACTTGCCGTCGTCGACCGAGCCGGCCGTGGCCAGCCGCAGCGAGGTGACGCTCGTCGCGATGCCGGCCGACATCAGAAGTAGCCCGCCACCTTGCGGTCCTCCATCGCCGCCTCGCTGACGCGGTCGTCGGCGCGCGTCTCGCCGCGCTCGGTGATCCGCGTCGCAGCGATCTCGGCGACGACCTCCGGCAGCGTCGCCGCCGTCGAGGCGACGGCGCCGGTGCAGCTCATGTCGCCGACGGTGCGGTAGCGGACCGACGCGACGAACGTCTCCTCGCCCTCCATCCGCTCGACGTGCTCGCTGTCGGCGTAGAGCATCCCGTCGCGGCGGAACACCCGGCGCTCGTGGGCGAGGTAGATCGGCGGGACCTCGAGCTCCTCCTCCTGGATGTACTGCCAGACGTCGAGCTCGGTCCAGTTCGACAGCGGGAACACGCGCACGTGCTCGCCGCGGCGGATGCGCCCGTTGTAGATGTTCCACAGCTCCGGGCGCTGGTTGCGCGGGTCCCAGCCGCCGAAGTCGTCGCGGAAGCTGAAGATCCGCTCCTTGGCCCGCGCGCGCTCCTCGTCGCGGCGCGCGCCGCCGAACGCCGCGTCGAAGCCGTGCTCGGCCAGCGCGTCGAGCAGCGTCACCGTCTGCAGGCGGTTGCGCGACGCGCGCGGCCCGGTCTCCTCGGCGACGCGGCCCGTGTCGATCGACTCCTGCACCGACGCGACTACGAGCGCCTCGCCCAGCTCGGCGACGCGGCGGTCGCGGAACTCGATCACCTCGGGGAAGTTGTGGCCCGTGTCGACGTGCATCAGCGGGAACGGGAAGCGGCCCGGGCGGAACGCCTTCTCGGCCAGCCGCAGCAGCACGATCGAGTCCTTGCCGCCGCTGAACAGCAGCACCGGCCGCTCGAGCTCGGCGGCCACCTCGCGCATGACGTGGATCGCCTCGGACTCGAGCGCCTGCAGGTGCGTCAGCTCGCGGGGCGCGGTCGCGCTCATGCCGCCGCCACCGCCTCGCGCTCGGCCGGCTCGGGCGCGGCGACGCGCCGCCGCCCGCGGGCGCGGTGCACGGCGTACGCCAGCAGGCCGGCGGCGATCGGCGGCCCGACGACCTGCCACGCGGCCAGGTCGGCGCCGGCCTTCGACGTCACGCCGAGCGCGGAGCCGAGCATCACGCAGCCGAGCGCCGGCCGCAGGACCGCCGCCGGCACGCGGTGCACGAGCCGCTCGCCGATCCACACGCCCGGCAGCGAGCCGATCAGGATCGTCCCCATCAGGCCGTAGTCGACGTGGCCGAGCGCGGCCTGCGCGATCCCCGCCGCCCACATCATCAGCGCCGCGTGCAGGACGTCAGTGCCGACGACGCGATGGGGCACGAGGCGGAAGACGAGGATCAGGGCGAGGCCGATCAGCGCGCCGCTGCCGACCGAGGTGATGCCGAGGATGAAGCCGAGCACGACGCCGAGCGTCACGGCCAGCCCCTTCGTCCGCGCGGTCAGCGGGACCGAGTGGCGCTCGTCGGCGACCAGCCGCGTCATCAGCAGCGCCCGCGTGAGCGTCACGAAGGCGACGAAGAACAGCGCGCCGGCGACGCACCACAGCAGCGCGTGGTCGGCCGACGCGGCGATCGCGTCGCCGACGAACACGCCGCCGACCGACGCCGGCACGCTGCCGAACGCGAGCCACTTCGACACGCCGAGGTCGACCGTGCCGCTGCGCAGGTGGCGCAGGCCGCCGACCGTCTTGGTGATCGCCCCGTAGGCGAGGTCGGTGCCGACCGCGACGACCGGTTGCGTGCCGACCACGATCAGCAGCAGCGGCGTCATCAGCGAGCCGCCGCCGATGCCGGTCATGCCCACGAGGATGCCGACCCCGAGGCCGAAGAGGATGACCAGCGGGTCCATCGGGCTACGCGGGCCTGCCGAGGTCCACGCGCGGCGGCTCGACGTGGAGGGTGTCGGAGGCGGCCACGTGGCCGCCGGAGACGGGCCCCTCCACATGAATTCCGCACTCCGTCTTGTCCGTGCCCGCCCAGCGGCCATCGCGGCCCTCGCCCGGCTGCGTGCAGCAGGCGCAGCCGATCGACGCGTAGCCGGCGTCGTGCAGCGGGTGGTAGGGGAGGTCGCGGGCATGGATCACGCGCCACAGGTCCTTCTCGGTCCAGGCGGCGAGCGGGTTGTACTTCCAGATCCCGCGGCGCTCGTCGCGCTCGGAGACCTGCGCGTCGGCGCGCGTCGGCGACTGCTCGCGGCGGATGCCGGTGACCCACGCCTCGGCGCCGATCAGGGCGCGCTCGAGCGCGTCGACCTTGGCCGTGCCGCAGCAGTCCGAGGGGCCCGACCACGGCCCGCCCGCCCCGGTCGGCCGCGACGCGTCCTCGACCTCGATGCGCACGCCGAAGCGGTCCTCGAAGGCCTTCCACGTCCGCAGCGTCTCCTCGAAGAGGACGCCGGTGTCGATCGTGACGAGCCGCGTGCGCGGCGCGACGCGCGCGACCGCGTCGACCAGCACCGACTCCTCCTTCTGGAAGGAGCACAGCAGCACGAGGCGGTCGCCGTGGCGCTCGCCGGCCTCGCGCAGCGTCGCGTCGAGCTCGTCGGACAGGTCGATCGGATGGCTCATGGAACGACGAACTCCATCCGGGCAAAAGTACCAAAGCCCGGTCGGATTTACTCCTTTATGCCGACGTCGGCGGGATCCAGCGGCTCGCCGGCGGTCACGTCGCGCGCCAGCGCACGGCCCAGCAGCTCGGCCTCTCGGCCGGGCGCCATGCCGTCGGCGGGCCGCAGCCACCAGAGGTCGCCGTCGGCCAGGACGTGGCCCGCGGGCAGGTCGGCCGCGGCGACGATCGAGCGCCGCGCGGCGGCCGCCGTCGCCGCCTCGGCGTCGCTCGTCGTGCCGACCGGCGCGAGCATCGCCTCGGCCTCGCGCACGCGCCGGACGAGCTCGGCGAGCTGTCCCGGGTCGGCCGAGAGCCGGTGGTCGCGGAACGACGAGAGGTCGTGGCGCAGCGTGAAGTGCTTCTCGAGCACGCGCGCGCCGAGCGCGACGGCGAGGACGCAGGCGTCGATGCCGAGCGTGTGGTCGCTGTAGCCGATCGTGACCCCGGGCAGCGCCGCGGCGAGCTCCTCGATGCGCCGCAGCGCGGCGTCCTGCGCCGGCGTCGGGTAGGCGCTGACGCAATGCAGCGCCGCGACCTCGGCGCCCTCGGCCGCGGCCACCGAGACCGCGTGCGCGGCGCCGGCCGCGTCCGTCATCCCCATCGAGATCAGCACCGGGCGGCCCGTCCGCGCGCAGGCGCGGATCAGCGCGTCGAGGTCGTTGTCGCCGGAGGCGATCTTGTAGGCGTCGACCAGCGGCTCGAGCCGGGCCACGGCGTCGAGGTCGAAGGGCGTGCACAGGAACGCCATCCCGGCGTCGTGGGCCTGCGCCGCCAGCCGGGCGAGCTCCTCGGGGCTCAGGCGGAAGCGCTCGAGCTGGGCCAGGCGCTCGGCCTCGGTCGGGCGCACCAGGCGCCGCGGCTCGATCGCCTGGAGCTTGACCGCGTCGGCGCCCGCCGCGGCGGCGGCGGCGACCATCTCCGCGGCCAGGCCGGCGTCGCCCTCGTGGTTGTTGCCGATCTCGGCCACCACGACGACCCGCCGCGCCGTGTCGGCGGCGCCGATCCTCATCCCACGTGCCCGTGCAGGACGTACCTGGAGTCGACGATCGAGAAGCCGAGGCGCTCGAAGAACCGCAGCGACGGGATGTTCGACACCTGCGTGCCCATCTGGTGGTCGCGCAGCGGTCGCATGTCGAGCGCCGTCCCGACGAGCGCCGTCGCCGTGCCGGCGCGGCGGGCGCCGGGGACGACCGCGAGCAGGTCGCCGGTGCGGTGGTCGTCGCCGTCGATGACGAGGTAGAAGCCGATCGCCTCGCCGTCCCGGTCGGCGACGAGCATGCGGTCGCCGCGCGCGCCGGCGAAGAAGCCGTCGACCCAGGCGCGCTTGAGCGCGTTGGCGCGCTCGTCGGGGATCTGCGGGTCGAGGTGGAAGCGCGAGCCCGGGTAGTCGCGCTCGGCGAGCGTCAGGATCGCGTCGCGATCCGCGGGCCGCGCGTCGCGCACGCCGGTCGTGTCGACGCCCGACGGGCCGGCGGGTCGGCGCAGCGTCACGTTGACGTCGACGACGCGCATCCCGGCGTCCTCGAGCGCCCGCAGCCGCGCGAGGTCGGCGCACGGCACCTTCGCCTGGTAGAGGCCGGGGCCCGCGTCGAGCGCGGCGTCGCCCGGCTCGACGGTGTGGACGGGCATGCCCAGCTGCTCGGCCAGCCAGGCGTCCTCGCGCACTAGCCGGTCACCTCGCCGGGTCGCCGGGGAGCGCGGCCCGTCCCCAGGGCAGGTCGCGGGGCCGGCGGTCGACGGCCTCGCGCCGCGCCGCGCGCAGCCAGGCGCTCTCGGCCTCGGATGCGTCGGCGGACGACGCCGGCGGCGGCGTCGCGTGGTCGTCGAGGAAGCGCCGGATCGCGGCGGCGATCGCCGCCGCCTCCTCGGGCGAGGCCGCGGGCGCGACGATCTCGAGCTGCGGGGAGGCAGGCGACGCCATCGCGCGGCATCATCCCACGCCGTGTCCGCGCCACCTCCGGTCCTCTCCAGCGACGACGTGCTGTCGGCCGTCTCGGTCGCGGAGGCGATCGAGCGCGTGCGCGAGGCGTTCGTCCGCCATCGTCGCGGCGAGTGGACGATGCCGGCGAAGGTCTACCTCGACAGCCCGCCGTTCGGGGACTTCCGCGCGATGCCCGCGCGCGGCGACGGGCTGGCGATGCTCAAGTGGATCGCGTCGTTCCCGGAGAACCCCAGGCGCGGGCTGCCGACCGTGATCGGCGTGCTCGTCGTCAGCGACGCCGAGACCGCCGAGCCGCTGGCGATCATCGACGCCGGCGCGGTCACGGCGCTGCGCACCGGCGCGGTCGCCGCGGTCGCCGCGCAGGCGCTCGCCGCGGGGCGCTCCTGCTCGGTCGTCGGCTGCGGCGTCAACGGCGCGTTCGCCGCGCGGGCGCTGGCGGCGGCCGGCTTCGGCCCGGGCCTGTGCCACGACGCCGACGCGGCGCGCGCGCAGGCGCTCGCCGAGGAGCTCGGCTGGGAGGCGGCGTCGCTGGCGCAGGCGCTGCGCGCCGACGTCGTGACGTGCGTCACGCCCGGCCACGAGGTCGTCGTGCGCCGGGAGGACCTGCATCCCGGCCTGCACCTGAACATGCTCGGCGCCGACGGGCCGGGCAAGGCCGAGGCGACCGTCGACGCGGTCGCCGCGTGCACGCTGTTCTGCGACGAGTGGGCGCAGGCGTCGCACGGCGGCGAGCTGACCGGCGCCGTCGAGGCCGGGCTCGTCTCGCGCGAGCAGGTCACCGACCTCGGCGCCGTCCTGACCGGCGAAGTCCAGGCCCGTCCACCCCGACCGCGGCCTGAGGCGGTCACGCTGATGGACTCGACGGGCCTGGCGATCCAGGACCTGGCGATCGCCGCGGCCGTCGTCGCGCGGCTGCGCTAGCCGGAGCTAGAGCGGGATGTTGCCGTGCTTGCGGCGCGGCCCGGCGTCGCGCTTGGTCAGCAGCGTGCCCAGCGCGGCGACGACCTTGGGGCGCGTCTGGGCGGGCTCGATCACGTCGTCGATGTAGCCGCGCTCGGCCGCGTGGTAGGGGTTGGCGAAGCGCAGCCGGTAGTCGTCCATGAGCTGCGCGCGGCGCTCGTCGGCGTCGTCGGAGCCGTTGAGCTCGCGGCGGTAGATGATGTTGACGGCGCCCTCGGGGCCCATCACCGCGACCTCGGCCTGCGGCCAGGCGAAGTTGAAGTCGGCGCCGAGGTGCTTGGAGGACATGACGTCGTAGGCGCCGCCGTAGGCCTTGCGCGTGATGACGTTGATCTTCGGCACCGTCGCCTCGGCGTAGGCGTAGAGCAGCTTGGCGCCGTGGCGGATGATCCCGCCCCACTCCTGCGACGTGCCGGGCAGGAAGCCGGGCACGTCGGTGAACGTCAGCAGCGGCAC
>DASZVK010000038.1:0-2486 GCA_035547175.1 Solirubrobacteraceae bacterium | reverse complement strand
CGCCGGTTCGCGGATCGACCGAGTGGAAGACGGCGGCCATCTGAGCGAGGCTATCCGGGCAGGCGCCGACCGCGGCCGCGGCGGCACAGCGCGACGAAGAGGAGACCCCGTGCACTTCACCGGCATCGTCCCGGCCGTCATGGTCCCGTTCGACCCCGACGACGCGATCGACGTCGACGCCCTGCGCGCGAACGTCGCGCACATGGTCGACCGCGGCGTCCACGGCCTCGTCGCCAACGGCACGATGGGCGAGGCGGGGAGCCTGTCCGACGAGGAGCGCGCGCTCGTCGCGCGCACCGTCGCCGGGCTCGCCCACGCGAGCGGGCTGCCGGCGCTGGTCGGCGTCTCGTCGGGCTCGACCGCCACCTCCGCGCGGCTCGCCGCCGCCGCGCGCGAGGCCGGCGCCGACGGCGTGATGTGCCAGCCGCCGCTGAGCTACGACGGCACCGACGAGGAGATGGTCGCGTTCTTCGACGCCGTCGCCGCCGCGGCCGGCCTGCCGCTGATGATCTACAACAACCCCGCCGCCACGGGCGTCGACCTGACCGCGGAGCGGATCGCGGCGATCGCCGCCGCCGTCCCGGCGATCGCCGCGGTCAAGGAGTGCAGCGGCGACGCGCGGCGGATCGCCGAGCTGGTCGCGGGCACCGACCTGGACGTGCTCGTCGGCGGCGACGACTGGGCGCTGGAGGGGCTCGCGGCCGGCGCGGACGGCTGGGTCGCCGGCGTCGGCAACCCGTTCCCGGCCGAGTGCGTCGCGCTGGCCGAGCTCGTCGCCGCCGGGCGGCTCGACGAGGCGCGCGCGCTCTACGCGCGCCTGCTGCCGCTCGCGCGGCTGGACATGACCCCGCACCTGGTCCAGCACTTCAAGGGCGCGCTCGACGCCGTCGGCCTGACCGGCGGCCCGGCCCGTCCCCCGCGCCTGCCGCTCGACGCGGCCGGGCGCGCGACGCTCGACGCCGCGCTGGCGGCGCTCGGCGTGGGGTCGTCGGCGGCCGCATGAGGTCGGCGCGCTACCTCGCCGCGGTCGACTCCCACACCGAGGGCATGCCGACGCGGGTGGTCACCGGCGGCGTCGGCACGCTGCCCGGGGCGACGATGCTCGAGCGCAAGCTGCACTTCGAGCGCCACCTCGACGACCTGCGCCTGCTGCTGATGCGCGAGCCGCGCGGGCACGCGGCGATGTCGGGCGCGATCCTGCAGCCGCCGACGCGCGACGACGCCGACTGGGGCGTGCTGTTCATCGAGGTCTCGGGCTGCCTGCCGATGTGCGGGCACGGGACGATCGGCGTCGCGACCGTGCTGGTCGAGACCGGCATGGTCGAGGTCGCGGAGCCGCAGACGACGATCCGGCTCGACACCCCGGCGGGGCTGGTCGAGGCCCGCGTCGACGTGGTCGACGGCGAGGCCCGGGCCGTGACGCTGCGCAACGTGCCGGCCTTCGCGCACGCGCTCGACGCGGTCGTCGACGTGCCCGGCCTCGGCGAGCTGACCTACGACATGGCCTTCGGCGGCAACTTCTACGCCGTGCTGCCCGCGGCCTCGGTCGGGCTCGAGCCGCGGCCCGAGCGCGCCGCCGAGCTGATCGACGCCGGCGCGCGGATCATGGCCGCGATCGAGCGGCAGGCACGGCCGGTCCACCCCGAGGACGAGCGCATCGCCGGCTGCCGCCACGTCGTCCTGCACGCGCCCGGGACCGACGGCGCCGACGCCCGCGCGGCGACCTCGATCCACCCCGGCTGGCTGGACCGCTCGCCGTGCGGGACGGGCACGTCGGCGCGGCTCGCGCTGCTGCACGCGCGCGGCGAGCTGGGCGTCGGCGAGGCGTTCGTCAACGAGTCGGTGATCGGCACGCGCTTCACCGGGCGGATCGCCGCCGAGACGACGGTCGCGGGCCGGCCGGCGATCGTCCCCGAGGTCACCGGGCGCGCCTGGATCACGGGCATGGGCCAGTACCTGCTCGACCGCGACGACCCGTTCCCGGCCGGCTTCTCGCTGTAGATGATCGTCGTCGTCGGCGCCGGGATCGTCGGCGCGAGCACCGCCTGGGAGCTGGCGCGACGCGGCGCCGGCGTGCTGCTGCTCGACCGCGGCGAGGTCTCGGGCGGCACGACCGGCCTCGGCGAGGGCAACGTCCTGTGCTCCGACAAGGACGCCGGCCCCGAGCTGGAGCTGACGAAGCTCGGCCTCGACGTCTACGACGAGATCGAGGCGCTGCTCGGCGACGAGGCGCGCATCCGCCGCAAAGGCGCGCTGATCGTCCACCCCGACGCCGAGACGTGGGCGGCCGAGCCCGCGCGCGTGGCGCGCCTGCGCGACGCCGGCGTCGACGCGCGCCTCGTCGAGCCCGACGAGCTGGTCGCGCTCGAGCCGCGGCTGACCGGGCCGGTGCACGGCGCGACGCACGTGCCGGCCGACCTCCAGTGCGACCCGCGCTCGATCGCGCGGGCGCTCGCCCGCCGCGCGCAGCGGGCCGGCTGCGAGCT
>DASZVK010000037.1:0-1593 GCA_035547175.1 Solirubrobacteraceae bacterium | reverse complement strand
TCGAGCGCACGCGGTCGCGGGCTCCGGCGCGACGCCGCGCGACCCCAGGCGCCGCGCGATCTCCTCGGCGCCGGGCGCGTCGAAGCGCACGTGCTGGCAGCGGCTGGAGATCGTCGGCAGCACGTTCGCCGGCCGGCTGGTCAGCAGGATCAGGTGCGCGAACGGCGGCGGCTCCTCGAGCGTCTTGAGCATGCGGTTGGCCGCCTGGTCGTTGAGCTCGTCGGCGCGCTCGAGGACGAACACGCGCCTGCGCGCCTCGAACGGCGTGCGCGACGCGGCGGCGACGACGGGCTCGTCGACGTCGGCGACGAGGATGCCCGCGCTGCTGGCGGGCGCCACCCAGGTCAGGTCGGGATGCGCTCCCGCGCGCACGCGGTGGGCGACGTTCGCCGGGTCGTCGGCGCCCTCGGCGAGCAGCGCCGTGGCGAGCGCGCGCGCGACGGTCGCCTTGCCGCTGCCGGCCGGGCCGCAGAACAGGTAGGCGTGGCTCGGGCGACCGGCCGGCGGCAGCGCCGCGCCGAGGACCGCGCGCGCGTGCGGGTGCCGTTCGGTGCCCTCGAGCATCGACGGCCAATCTACCTCCCGCGCGACGCGGCGACGGCGGGCCCCGGCGCGCTCGCGGCCCCGACTAGGGTGTCCGCGTTGCTGGTGACGATCGAGGGCATCGACGGAGCGGGCAAGACGACCCTCGCGGTCGCGCTGGCGGATGCGCTGCGCGAGCGCGGGATCGACGCCGAGCTGCTGCGCGAGCCCGGCGGCGTCGAGCTGTCCGAGCGCGTGCGCACGCTCGTCAAGGACCCCGCGCTGCGGGTCGACCCGCGCGCCGAGGCGCTGCTCTACGCGGCCGCCCGAGCGCAGCTCGTCGCCGAGCGCGTGCGCCCGGCGCTGGACGCCGGGCGCTGGGTGCTGCTCGACCGCTTCGTCGACTCGAGCCTCGCCTACCAGGGCGCGGGGCGCGGGCTCGGCGTCGAGCAGGTGCGGGCCGTCAACGACTTCGGCACCGGCGGCCTGCGCCCCGACCGCACGCTGCTGCTGCGCGTCGACGCCGCCACCGGGCGGCGCCGGGCGGACGCGCGCGCCGAGGCGCCCGACCGCCTCGAGGGCGAGGCCGACGGCTTCTTCGCCGTGGTCGCCGCCGCCTACGACGAGCTCGCCGCGACCGAGCCGGCCCGCGTCCGCGTGATCGACGCCGCGCGCGCGCCCGACGAGGTGCTCGCGCAGGCGCTCGGCGAGCTGGCGGACCTGCTCGACGCGCGCTGCGAGGATTGACCCCGACGGTGACAGCTCAGTTCGAGGTCGAGTCGTTCGAGCACGTCGCGGCGACGCCGGGCACTGTGCTGCTGCGCGTGACCGGCCGCTGGCACGGCGAGCAGCGCGAGCGGCTGCCCGCGCCGATGCTCACGGTCGACGACGGACGCCGCACGCACCGCCTCTCGCCGCTGCCGGGCCTCGACGAGCCCTCGCCCGTCGCCGGCCCCGAGGCGCCGACCTGGCGCGCCGCCTACTCGGCGCCCGCCGAGCTGGTCAGGGCGGGGCGAACGGCGTTCGCGCTCGACGCCGGGCGTGGCGGCCTCGCCGACCTGCCGCGCCCCT
>DASZVK010000036.1:0-2937 GCA_035547175.1 Solirubrobacteraceae bacterium | reverse complement strand
AGGTCCTGGTAGCTGGGGTAGGGCACCGGCACCTGGCGCAGGAAGCGGTGCGCCGCGCTGGCGGCGTCCTCGGTGTCGACGCCGAGGAAGGCGACGCGGCCGGCGTTGTCGATCGCGGCGCGCTGGAACAGCGGCAGCTCGGCGCGGCAGGGCACGCACCAGGCGCCCCAGACGTTGAGCACGACCGGCGTGCCGCGCAGCGCGCGCAGGCGCGCGTCGAGCGCCGAGCGGCCGCCGGGCAGGATCGCGTTGGCCTGCGCGTGCAGCTCGGCGATCGGCTCGGGCACCGGCGCCGCGTCGGCGATGCCGGCCCGGACCTGCCGCGCGGTCAGCGGCCGCAGCTCCTCGCCGCTGCCGCCGCCGGACGTCTGCGTCAGGCCGATCGCGACCGCCGCGACGACGGCCGCGAGGGCGGCGGCGGCGAGGAGCGCTCGGCGGCGGCTTCGGAGCACGGATCAAGCGTACGTGTGCGGTAGACTCCATGCCGTCGGAGGGAGCATCGTTCAGCGGAGCCTGTCCCTCCGCCCGGCCGGATGCGGGACCCACCCCGCCCGACCCGCACCACGCGCTGGAGGTCTGGCATTCGCGTCGCGCCCCTGACTCTCGAACACATCAAGGCCTGTCTTGGCTGACCAGCCCGCAGCGGTCCTAGACGCCGCTCCGATCCCCACGCCCGACGAGATCGCTCGCGCGGAGAAGCTCACCCGCGAGCGCTTCGTGCACCCCGGCGAGGACGCCGCCGTCGCGCTCGCCCCCGGGGGCGCGCGGCGCAGCGCGCTCGACGCGGCGCTGGCCGAGCTCGACGCCGGCGCCAAGGCGCCCTCGACCGAGTGGCGCCGGCGCTACTCGCTGCTGCTGGGCCTCGAGCGCGTGCTCTCCGAGGACGAGCCGGTGCTCGCCGACGGCACGCTGCTCAACCCGCACCAGGTCGACGCGCTGTCGGGCACGCTGACCGCGCTGCTGGCCGCCGCGCAGGCGCCCGTCAACGGCAACGGCGGCGGGAAGGCCAACGGCCGCGCGGCGCCGGTCCTCGCGGCCGACGAGGAGGCCGCCGCCCCGGACGACGAGCCCGCCGAGGCCGACGAGGACGAGGAGGACGCCCCCGACTGGGACCCGGAGTCCCAGGCCGAGCTCGACGAGGACGTCTCCGACGCGCCCGAGGACCCCAACGCCCACAAGCGCTTCTGGTTCGAGCACGCGACCGGGGCGGGCAAGTCGGTCGCGGCGCTCGGCTTCGTCGAGGCGTCGCGCACCGGCGGCGTGCTGATCCTCACCCACCGCCGCAACCTCGTCGACCAGTTCATCGGCGAGCTGACCGAGCGCGGCTACGCCAAGCGCCTGTCGGAGCCGCTGCTGGGCGACGCCGACCGCGCCGACGGCCCGGTCACGGTCGAGACCTACCAGTGGTTCGTGCGCAACGCCGGCTCGATCTCGGCCGCGTACACGATCGTCATCTGCGACGAGGCGCACACCGCGCTGGGCGAGAAGACCTCGGCCGCGATCCGCGCCTGGACGGGCCCGATCTTCATCGGCATGACGGCGACCGGCGCGCTGATCGCCCGCCACGTCACCGACCTGTTCCCGACGCAGACGTCGCGCTTCGACCTCGCCCAGGCGGCGCGCCGCGGTGTGATCGCGCCGCTGCGCTGCATCCGCATCCCGCCCGGCCCGGGCGTGCGCACGATCGCCAAGGTGCCGCTGCGCCGCGGCGAGGTCGACACCGAGTTCGACCAGGAGATGCTGGCCGAGCTGCTCGACCAGCTGCCCTTCAACCTGGCGATCGCCAACCTCTACAAGACGCGCTTCAACGGCGTGCCCGGCGTCGTCTACGCCGCCGGCGTGCGCCACGCCTACAACGTCGCCCAGGCGTTCCGCGACGAGGGGATCAAGGCCGAGGCGGTCTCGGGCGAGACGCCCAAGCGCCAGCTCGCCGAGATCCTCGCCGCCTACGAGCGCGGCGACATCGACGTGCTCGTCAACGCGCAGCTCCTGGCCGAGGGCTGGAACTCGCCGCGCGCGACCGTCTGCATGCACCTCGCGCCGACCGCGTCGAAGCGCATCTACCAGCAGCGCGTCGGCCGCGTGACCCGCAAGCACCCGGGCAAGGAGGCGGGCATCGTCGTCGACTTCGTCCACCCGGCGACCAAGCACGACGACCCGGTCGTGACGCTGCACTCGCTGCTCGACCGCGACGTCTATCGCGGCGGCGCGATCGTCGTCGGGCCGGTGCGCCGCGGCCGCGGACGGCGGCTGCGCGTCGAGCGCCGCGTGCTGCCGGTGGTCGCCGACGAGAACCGGCGCATCGAGGTCTTCGAGCGCGAGCTGTGGCGGATCGCCGTCGAGCACCTCGACTACGGCGAGCAGATCCAGTGGGCGGCGCTGGCCGGCGCGCGCGTGAACCCGAGCGGCTGGCGCCGGGCGCGGGCGATGCTGCACTTCGACCGCGGCGGCGAGCTCAAGCGCACGTTCCTGCTGACCGCCGTGCAGCGCAACAAGAGCTCGCAGCTGCGCATCCGCGCGCTGCAGGAGATCGCGGCGGCCAAGGACGCCGAGGCGCTGGACTTCGCGATCGACGAGATCGGCAAGTGGTCGCGCGACGAGAAGCGCGAGGCGTCGAAGGTGATGCTCCAGGCGCTCGCCGAGAAGCGCATCGGCCGCCGCGACCAGGCCAACGCGTGGATCTGGCGGCTGGCGTCCTACACGCGGGAGCTGCACGAGGAGTACGCGGTCGCGCGCTGGCCGGAGACCAAGCGCCTGCTCGGGCTGCTGGTCAACTCGTCGGGCGCCGCGCACGCGCGCAACGCGCGCCGTCTCGTGCAGGTGGCCCGCAAGCAGGACCGGCGGCTGTCGGCGGCGATGCTCGCCGCGGCGATGGCGCACACCGCCGAGGGCGAGGAGGTACTGCGCGGCGCGCGGACGCGGCTGTCGCGCAAGCCG
>DASZVK010000035.1:0-4176 GCA_035547175.1 Solirubrobacteraceae bacterium | reverse complement strand
GCGGACGCCCGCGGCGTCGACGGCCTCCACCTCGTCCCAATGCGCCGTGCTCATGGAGGAATCCATAACGCACGTGCGAATAGACGGGCGTACGGTCTTCCCCGACCAGCTTGGAGCACCCCGTGCAGAGCAAGGCCAAGGTCATCGCGTTCGCGAACCAGAAGGGCGGCGTCGCCAAGACGACGACGACGCTCAACCTCGCCGCCGCCTTCGCGGAGGAGGGCCACCGCGTCCTGTGCGTCGACATGGACCCGCAGGGCAACCTGACGATGTCCCAGGGGATCGACCCCGACACCGTCGAGCGGTCGATGTACGACGTCCTCGTCCACGGGCTGTCGATCCGCGAGGTCATCAAGCGGCGCGAGGTCGACGTCGCCTGCGCCTCGATCGACCTCGCCGGCGCCGAGATCGCGATGAGCGCGATGATCGGCCGCGAGCGCGCGCTGCAGCGCGCCTTCGAGCCGATCAAGGAGGACTACGACTTCATCTGCATCGACACGCCGCCCAGCCTCGGGCTGCTGACGATCAACGCGCTGACCGCGGCGGACAAGGTGATCGTCCCCGTGCAGTGCGAGTATCTGTCGATGCGAGGGCTGATCCAGCTCCAGAACACGCTCCAGATGATCCGCGAGCACCTCAACCCCGACGTCGACATCGAGGGCATCCTGCCGACGCTCGTCGACTCGCGGACGATCCACGCCAAGGAGGCGATCGAGATCCTCGAGGAGAACTTCGGCGACCGCGTCTTCGCCTCGCGCATCCGCAAGACGATCCGCTTCGCGGAGGCCCCCGTGAAGGGCATGTCCGTGCTCAAGTACGACCCGGACGGCGTGGCCGCCCAGTCCTATCGCGACCTCGCGAAGGAGGTTCTCTCCCATGGCCGGTCATAGCAAGCGCGCGTCGATGCGGGAGGGACCGCTGGCGGCGCTGTTCCGCAAGACCGAGACCGAGGGGCTGGAGGACGGCAGGGAGCCGGTCGCGCGGGCGGGCGGGCCCGGTCCCGACGAGCGCCGCGACGTGCCGCACCCGTCGCTGGCGGCCCCGGCCGCGAGGCCGATCGAGCCCGTCGAGCGGCTGCGCAACGCCTTCTCCTCGGAGATCCCCGAGAACGTCCTCGAGCGGCCGGCGGCCGAGCCGCCGCGCGACGACGTCTTCGCGCGCGGCGACGCGACGTTCACGGCCGCTCGCGTCGCCGGCCGGCCCGTGATCCGCGTCGTCGGCGTCGGCGGCGCCGGCGTCAACGCCGTCAACCGCATGGTCGAGGCCGAGGTCGAGGGCGTCGAGTTCGTCGCGATCAACACCGACCTGCAGTCGCTGCAGCAGTCGACCGCCGACATCACCGTGCACATCGGCTCGTCGATCACGCGCGGCCTCGGCGCCGGCGCCAACCCCGACCTCGGGCGCAGCGCCGCGATGGAGGAGTACGACAAGGTCAAGGCGCTGCTGAAGGGCTCGGACCTGATCTTCATCGCCGCCGGAGCGGGCGGCGGCACCGGCACCGGCGCGGCGCCGATCGTGGCCCGCATCGCGCGCGAGGTCGGCGCGCTGACCGTCGGCATCGTCACCAAGCCGTTCGGCTTCGAGGGCACGCGCCGGCGCGACCTGGCCGACGTCGGCATCGACACGCTCGGCTCCGAGGTCGACACGCTGATCGTCGTCCCCAACGACCGCCTGCTGACGGTGCTCGACAAGTCGACGTCGATGGTCGACGCCTTCTCCGTCGCCGACGACGTGCTGCGCCAGGGCGTGCAGGGGATCTCCGACCTGGTCACGCTGCCGGGCCTGATCAACCTCGACTTCGCCGACGTGCGCACGATCATGTCCGAGGCCGGGCCCGCGCTGCTGGGCATCGGCATGGCGACCGGCCCCAACCGCGCGATCGAGGCGGCCGCGCAGGCCGTCGCCTCGCCGCTGCTGGAGACGAGCATGGAGGGCGCGCGCAAGATCCTGCTGTCGATCACCGGCGGCAGCGACCTGTCGCTGTTCGAGGTCAACGACGCCGCGAAGGCGGTCTCCGAGGCCGCCCACCCCGAGGCGAACATCATCTTCGGCGCGATGGTCGACGAGAAGCTCGCCGAGGACCAGGTCTGGGTGACGGTCGTCGCCACCGGCTACGGCGAGCCGCGCCCGCGCACGCCGCGCGCCTCCTTCGAGCCGGCTGGCGAGCCCCGCGTCGAGCGCCGGACGGGCGGGCCCGCCTCGGCGCCGTCGATGACGCGCCGCACGGGCATGGGCGTGACCGAGATAGACGTCCCCGAGTTCATCCCGCGCACCTAGCGCGATGCGCGGCGTCTGCGCCGCCGGCCATCCGGTGACCGCGGAGGCCGGCGCGCGCGTGCTGCGCGAGGGCGGCAACGCGGTCGACGCCGCGGTCGCCGCGATGCTGACGTCCTGGGTCGCCGAGCCGATGCTGACCGGGCCGGGCGCCGGCGGCTACATGCTCGTCGCCGGCGACGGGCGCGAGCCGGCGCTGCTGGACTTCTTCGTCGCCGCGCCGGGGATCGGCGGCGACCGCGACGCGCGCGGCGAGCTGCTCGCCGTCGACGTCTCCTACGGCGCCGCCTCGCAGGTCTTCCACGTCGGGGCGGCGTCGTGCGGCGCCTACGGCACGCCGGCCGGCGTGCAGGCGGCGCACGAGCGCTGGGGCAGCGTGCCGCTGGCGGAGCTGGCCGCCCCGGCGGCGGCGCTCGCGCGCGAGGGCGTGCCGCTCAACCGCCAGCAGGCCTACGTCGGCGAGATCATCGCCGGGATCCTCGTCTCGCACCCGACCGCGGCGGCGCTGTTCGCGCCCGCCGGCCGCGTCCTGCGCGAGGGCGAGCCGTTCCGCTCGCGCGAGCTCGGCGACACGATCGAGCGTCTCGGCGCCGAGGGCGCCGAGCCCTTCTACGCGGGCGAGGTCGCGCACGCCGTCGTCGAGTTCCTCGGCGAGCGCGGCGGCGCGCTGACGGCCGAGGACCTGGCGGGCTACCGCGCCGTCGCGCGCGAGCCGCTGCGCGTCGCCTACCGCGACCGCGAGGTGCTGACCAACCCGCCGCCGTCGGCCGGCGGGACGCTGCTGGCGCTGGCGCTCGCGCGGCTCCACCGCGAGCGCCGGCCGTCCACGCTGGCGGCGGTCGTCGAGGCGATGCGCGTCGCCCAGGAGGCGCGCACGCCCGCGTTCGTCGAGGGGCTCGGCGAGCCCGGCTTCGCCGAGCGCTTCCTCGCCGCGCGGCTGGGCTCGACGACGCACGTCTCGACGATGGACGGGGACGGCCTGGCGTGCTCGGTGACCTGCACGACGGGGGAGGGCTGCGGGCTCGTCGTCCCCGGGACCGGCATCCACGTCAACAACATCATGGGCGAGGCCGACCTCTCGCCGCTGGGCCTGCTGACGGCACCGCCCGGACGGCGCATGCCGTCGATGATGGCGCCGACCGCGGTGCTGCGCGACGGGGCGATCGAGCTCGTGCTCGGCAGCGCCGGCTCGAGCCGCATCCGCTCGGCGATCCTGCAGGTGATCGTCGCCACGGTCGACCACTGCCTCGGCGTCGCCGAGGCGATCGACGCGCCGCGCGTGCACCTCGAGGACGGCGTCCTCTACGCCGAGCCGGGCGTGCCGTCGGCGGCGCTGCGCGACGCCGGCCCCGCGGTCGTCGAGTTCTCCGAGCGCAACCTGTTCTTCGGCGGCGTGCAGGCCGTCGCGCGCGACCTCGACGGCGGGGGGCTGTCGGGCGCGGGCGACCCGCGCCGCGGCGGCGCGGCGGCGGTCGCCTGAGGCGATGCCGACCGGCGCGCTGCTGCTGGCGCTCGGCGCCGCCGGCCTGCACGCGGGCTGGAACGTGCTGCTCGCCTCCACGCGCGACACGCGCGCGGCGGGCGCCGCGATGCTGGTCGCCTCCTCGCTGGCGTGGGCGCCGGTCGCGGCGGCGACCTGGCGCCTGGAGGCCGCCGCGTGGCCGTACGTCGCCGCCTCGGCGGCGCTGGAGACGGCCTACTTCCTGCTGCTCGCTGCCGCCTACGCCGAGGGCGAGGTGAGCCTCGTCTACCCGCTCGCGCGCGGCGGCGCGCCGCTGCTCGTCGCGCTCGCGGCGGCCGCCGGCCTCGGCGGCGGGGTCGGTGCGACGCAGGTCGCCGGGATCCTCGCGATCGCCGGCGGCGTCGTCGCCGTGCGCGGCGTCCGCGGGCCGTGGCGCGGCC
>DASZVK010000034.1:0-1849 GCA_035547175.1 Solirubrobacteraceae bacterium | reverse complement strand
CGTCAGGCGCGCGGCGGAGGCGGTCGACGCGGCCGTGCGCGCGCGCTGCCCGAGCGCGCCGGCGAGCGCCGCGACCGCGAGCGCGAGCAGGGCGACGAGCAGCACGCGGCGCGCCCACGGCTCGACCGCGCGGCGCTCGAGCCGCGCGTGGCGTCCGTGGTCGAGGCCGTGCGGGATCTCCGACATGGCGCGTTACTACCCACTCGGGCTGGTGCCCACCCCGGCTCGTAGACTCGCCGCGATGAGGCTGGCCGAGCTGCTGATCGACGCCTGCCCGCCCGCCCCCGACCTCGAGGTCGCGGGCCTCGCCCACGACACGCGCGAGGTCGGCCCGGGGACGCTGGTCTTCTGCGTGCCGGGCTTCACGCGCGACGGCCACGACCTCGCGTCCGAGGCGATCGCGCGCGGGGCGGCGGCGCTCGTCGTCGAGCGCGCGCTGGGCCTCGGCGTGCCCGAGGTCGTCGTCCCCTCGGTGCGCGCGGCGATGGCCCCGGTCGCGGCGCGCTTCTGCGGCGACCCGACCGCGCGGCTGCGCGTCGTCGGCGTGACCGGCACGAACGGCAAGACGACGACCGCGTTCCTCGTGCGCTCGCTGCTGGAGGCCGGCGGGCTGCCGACCGGCCTGCTGGGCACCGTGACGTCGTGGGTCGGCGGCGAGCAGCGCGCGACCGTCCGCACGACGCCGGAGGCGATCGAGCTGCAGCGCACGTTCGCGCAGATGCTCGACGGCGGCGACGTCGCCTGCGCGATGGAGGTCTCCTCGCACGCGCTCGAGCTGCGCCGCGCCGACGCGATCCACTGGGAGGTGGCGGTCTTCACCAACCTGACCCAGGACCACCTCGACTTCCACGGCTCGATGGAGGACTACTTCGCCGCCAAGCGGCGCCTGTTCGAGGGCAACCCGTTCCCGCCGGCCCTGGCCGTCGTCAACGTCGACGACGCCCGCGGCGCGCGGCTCGCGGCCGAGCTCGAGCCTGCCCGCCCCGGCGCCGTCGTCACGACCGGCCTGGGGGAGGCGGCGGCCCTGCGCGCGACCGGCGTGCGCACCGGCCTGGGCGGCTCGAGCTTCGTCGTCGACGGCCTCGGCGAGGTGCGGATCCCGCTGCCCGGCGCGTTCAACGTCGCCAACGCGCTCGGGGCGATCGCCGCCGCGCGGGCGCTGGGCGTGCCGGACGCGACGATCGCCGCCGCGCTGCCGGACGCCGCCCGCGTTCCGGGCCGCTTCGAGGCCGTCAGCGAGGGCCAGGGGTTCGCCGTGATCGTCGACTACTCGCACACGCCCGACTCGCTGGAGAACGTGCTGCGGGCGGCGCGGGCGATGACGAGCGGTCGCGTCGTCTGCGTGTTCGGCTGCGGCGGCGACCGCGACCGCCTCAAGCGGCCGATCATGGGCCGCGTGGCCGGCGAGCTGGCCGACGCGACGATCGTGACGTCGGACAACCCCCGCTCGGAGGATCCCGAGGCGATCATCGCCGACGTGCTGGCGGGCGTCGATCCCGGGCGGCCGGCCGAGGCGATCGCCGATCGCCGCGAGGCGATCGAGCGGGCGATCGCGATCGCCGCCGACGGGGACGTCGTCGTGATCGCCGGCAAGGGGCACGAGCGCGGCCAGGAGCTGGCGGGCGGCGTCGTCGTGCCGTTCGACGACGTCGAGGTCGCCCGGGAGGCGCTGCGTGGTCGGCTGGTCGCCTGAGCGCGTCGCGCGCGAGGCGGGCGCGCGCCTGCTGGCGCCGGGCGCCTCCGCGGGCGGGCCGGCGCGCGCCTCGATCGACTCGCGCTCGGCCGGCCCCGGCGACCTGTTCGCCGGGCTGCCGGGCGCGCGCGTCGACGGCGGCGCGTTTGCCGCCGC
>DASZVK010000033.1:0-3327 GCA_035547175.1 Solirubrobacteraceae bacterium | reverse complement strand
CGTGCGGCGCGCCGGCCGCGCGCGGTACGCCGCCGTCCCGCGCCAGCCGGCGTAGCCGGCGATGGCGCGATTGCACCCGCGCCGGTGCGGGTAGGCAGGTCTGCAGTCCCGTCGGTGAGAGGAGGAGGCCGAGGTGCGTACGAAGCTCGCCTGTTGCGTTCTCGCCGCGTTCGGTTGCGCGGCGTTCGTCGGCACTGGAACGGGGGCGGCCGCGGGGCCGTCCGGCAGCGTCCGCTGGTGCATCGGCAAGGACACGACCGGCGCCTTCCGGCAGGTCGTGTCGCTCTACAACAAGGCCCATCCGGGCGTGACCGCGAAGCTGCTCGAGCTGCCGACGTCGGCCGACCAGCAGCGCACGCAGATCGTCCAGCGCGAGCAGGCCAAGTCGCCCGAGTGCGACGTGCTCGGCATGGACGTCACGTGGACGGCCGAGTTCGCCGCGCAGGGCTGGCTGAAGGACGTCACCGCGGCGGTCAACCGGCGCAAGGGCCAGTTCATCCCGTCGACGCTCGGCACGGCGCGGATCAACGGCAAGTACTGGGCCGTGCCGTTCAACACCAACGCCGGCTTCCTCTACTACAACACGACGAAGGTCAAGCAGAAGCCGACCACCTGGCAGCAGGTCTACTCGCTGGCCCGCAAGGACGGCGGCTTCGGCTACCAGGCCTCGCCGTACGAGGGCCTGACCGTCGACTTCCTCGAGCTGCTCTACAGCGCCGGCGGGTCGGTGCTCTCGCCCGACGGCAAGAAGGCGGTGATCGACTCGCCCAAGGCCCAGCAGGTGCTCGCCTTCATGCGCCAGGGCATCAAGGACGGCGCCGTGCCGAAGGCCAACCTCACCTACATGGAGGAGGAGTCGCGCAACGCCTTCCAGACCGGCCGGGTGGCGCTGCTGCGCAACTGGCCGTACGTCTACTCGCTGGCCAAGACGGCGCACGTGAAGTTCGACATCACGCCGCTGCCGAAGTGGCAGGGCGGCAAGGCCGCGAGCATCCTCGGCGGCTACAACCTCGGCATCTCGGCGTACTCGAAGAACCCGAGCGCCGCGCAGAGCTTCATCGACTTCGCGACGAGCCCGGCGGCGCAGAAGAAGTTCTTCATCCAGTCGTCGCTGCCGGCGGTCCTGACGCAGACCTACAAGGACAAGGAGGTCGTCAAGAAGGTGCCGTTCGCGGCCGAGCTGCTCAAGGCGGTCCAGCAGGGCAAGCCGCGCCCGGTCTCGCCGGTCTACCCGCAGATCAGCGAGGCGATCTACCGCAACGTCTACTCGGTGCTGTCGAAGGGCACGTCGCCGAAGTCGGCGCTGGCCAAGGCGCAGAGCCAGATCCAGAAGGCGCTGGCCACCTTCTAGGGACCCCGCCCGCCCGTGGCCGCCGTCGCCGTCCCCCGCCCGCGCCGTCGTCGCCGCGGCCTGTCGGAGCGCAGGCTCGCGGCGGCGATGGTCTCGCCGTCGCTGGTCGTCATCGCGGTCGTCGCCGCCTACCCGATCGGCTACGCGATCTGGCTGTCGCTGCACCAGTACAGCGTCATCCACCCGGGGCTCTCGCGCTGGGTCGGGTTCGACAACTACAGCTCGGCGCTGGGCTCGTCGGACTTCTGGAGCGCGACGCGGACGACGTTCCTGTTCACGGCGATCTCGGTCTCGCTGGAGCTCGTGATCGGCATCGCGATGGCGCTGCTGATGCACGAGTCGTTCCGCGGGCGCTCGGTGCTGCGCGCCGTCGTGCTCGTGCCGTGGGCCGTGCTGACGGTCGGCACGGCGATGATGTGGCGCACGATCTTCGAGCCCGACCTGGGCTTCGCCAACCAGGTGCTGCAGGCGCTGCACCTGCCGGGCGCGCACACCGTCTGGCTCGGCCAGGACGGCTACGCGATGGCGGTGATGATCGTCGCCGACGTGTGGAAGACGGCGCCGTTCATGGCGCTGCTCGTGCTCGCCGGCCTGCAGGTGATCCCCGACGACGTCTACGACGCCGCCAAGGTCGACGGCGCGACCGCGTGGCAGCGCTTCGCCCGGATCACGCTGCCGCTGCTGCGACCGGCGATCCTCGTCGCGCTGATCTTCCGCACGCTCGACGCGCTGCGCGTCTTCGACCTGCCGTTCGTGCTCACGCAGGGCGCCAACGGCACGACCTCGCTGTCGCTGCTGGCCTACCAGCAGCTCACCCAGAACCGCCTGATCGGGCCCGGGTCGGCGCTGGCCGTGCTGACGTTCGTGATCGTGATGGCCGTCTCGTTCCTCTACATCCGGCTCGTCGGCGGCAACATCCGCGGGCTCGCGGAGGATCGGTGAGCGCGACGGTCGCCACGCCGACGCGGCCCGCCGCGGGCGCACGGACGCGCACGCGCAGCCGCCTGCGCCGGCCGCGGCGCACGCGCACGCCGCTGCTGTGGATCGGCGTGCTGGCGACGATCGTCTTCTGCCTGTTCCCGTTCTACTGGATGATCAACACGTCGCTGAAGACCGGCGCCGAGCTGTCGGCCGGGCGGCTGTTCCCGCTGCACCCGTCGCTGGACAACTACAGCTCGATCTTCCGCAACGGCGACTTCACGACGGCGCTGAAGACGAGCGCGATCGACTCCGGCGCGGCGACGATCATCGCGCTCGTGATCGGCTCGTTCGCCGCCTACGCGCTGGCCCGGCTGCGCTTCCGCGGCAAGTTCCCGATCCTCGCGCTGATCCTCTCGATCTCGACGTTCCCGCCGATCGCGATCGCGGCGCCGGTCTTCAAGCTGTGGACCGACGTCGGGCTCTACAACACCTACATCGGCCTGGTGCTGCCGTTCCTGACGTTCGTCCTGCCGCTGACGATCTACATCCTGACGTCGTTCTTCCGCGAGATCCCGCGCGACCTCGAGGAGGCGGCGCTGGTCGACGGCGCGACGCACTTCCAGGCGTTCCGCAAGGTCGTGCTGCCGCTCGCCGCGCCGGGGCTCGTGACCGCCGGCCTGCTGGCGTTCATCTTCGCCTGGAACGAGTTCCTGCTGTCGATCACGCTGACCAGCTCGGCCTCGCGGCGCCCGGTGTCGGCGGCGATCGCGTTCTTCACCGGCAGCCAGCAGTTCGAGATCCCGCTGGGCACGATCAGCGCCGCGACGGTCGTCATCACCGTGCCGCTGATCGTGCTCGTCGTCGTCTTCCAGCGGCGCATCGTCGCCGGGCTGACGGCGGGCGCGGTCAAGGGGTGACGGTCGCCGGCCTCGACGCGCTGCTCGCACCCGAGGGCTGGGTCCACGCCTCGGCCGAGCCGCTCGACGCCGCCGACCCCGGCCGCTACCACGCGCTGTTCGGCCGCGACGCGCTGATCACCGCGCTGGCGCTGCTGC
>DASZVK010000032.1:0-16346 GCA_035547175.1 Solirubrobacteraceae bacterium | reverse complement strand
TCTCGATCATCAGCCGCGGCCAGGCGCTCGGCTACACGATCTCGATGCCGCAGGAGGACAAGTTCCTCACCACGCGCGCGGAGCTGCTGGACACGATGGCGATGACGCTCGGCGGCCGCGCCGCCGAGGAGATCGTCTTCGGCGAGATCACGACCGGCGCCTCCAACGACCTCGAGAAGGTCACGGCCACGGCCAAGCAGATGGTCATGCGCTTCGGCATGAGCGACAAGCTCGGCCCGCGCGTCTTCGGCCACGACCACGGCCAGCCGTTCCTCGGCCGCGAGTTCTCCGCCGAGCCCGACTACTCCGACGAGATCGCGCGCGAGATCGACGACGAGATCCGCCGCATCGTCGAGGGCGCCCACACGCGCGCGCGCGACATCCTCACCGAGCACCGCACGTCGCTGGGGACGATCAGCGAGATCCTGCTCAAGCGCGAGACGATCGAGAAGGAGCAGTTCGAGGCGCTGCTCGCCGGCAAGTCCGAGCTCGACGTCTTCGGCTCCGAGGAGAGCGAGCCGCCCGCGCCGCCGTCGTCGCCGACGCCCGAGCGCGTCGGCCGCGAGGCCCCCCGCCCGCTGCCCCGTCCCGGCCTCGCCGGCGCCGAGGCCCGGGGGCTGGACCTGCCCGAGAAGCCCGGCCTGGCCTGAGGGCGGCTCGCCGCGTCCGGCGGCGTCCTCGGTCGCTCGCGTGCGGAGCACGCGTCGCTCCCTGCGTCCTGCGTCCTGGCCGGGCGCGCCGAGCCGCGCCTCAGCACCTCGGGTGGCCGACGTTAACCGCGACTATCGAGGCTAACGTCGGCCACCCCCCAGCCACCTCGCCCTTCTACGCTTGCGCCCGTGGCCGGCTGGCGGATCATGGGCATCCTCAACGTCACGCCCGACTCGTTCTCCGACGGCGGCGAGTGGTTCGGCGGCGACGCGGCGGTCGCCCATGGGCGCGAGCTGGTGGCGCAGGGCGCCGCGATCGTCGACGTCGGCGGTGAGTCGACGCGGCCGGGGGCGGAACCGGTCGGCGCCGAGGAGGAGGCGCGCCGTGTCGTCCCGGTGATCGCCGCGCTGTGCGACGCCGGCGCCCAGATCTCCGTCGACACCTCCAAGCTGGCCGTCGCGCGGGCCGCGCTCGACGCCGGCGCGACGTACGTCAACGACGTCACGGCGTTCCGCGCCGAGCCCGAGCTGGCCGGCCTCGTCGCCGACTCCGGCGCCGACTGCTGCCTGATGCACATGCTCGGGGAGCCGCGCACGATGCAGGACGACCCGCGCTACGGCGACGTCGTCTCCGAGGTCAAGGCGTTCCTGCTCGAGCGGATGGAGTTCGCCGTCGCCGAGGGCGTGCCCGAGGAGCGCATCCAGCTCGACCCGGGGATCGGCTTCGGCAAGACCGTCGAGCACAACCTCGAGCTGCTGCGCCGCCTGGACGAGCTGGCCGAGCTCGGCCGCCCGATCGTCTACGGCACGTCGCGCAAGACCTACATCGGCCGCATCACCGGCCGCGAGGACCCGCACGAGCGCGTCCACGGGAGCATCGCCGCCAACGTGCTCGCGCTCGAGCGCGGGGCGTCGGTCTTCCGCGTCCACGACGTCGCCGCGACGCGGGACGCGCTCGCGGTGGCGGCTGCTACGTTGCGGCGCCAATGACCGACGACGAGCACGAGGCCCACGGGGACGACGAGTTCGACGAGCAGGAGGCGCGGACCGAGGTCGTCATCGAGGTCGCGGGGCTCTCGCTCTACACGCATCACGGCGTCAGCGAGGCGGAGCGCGAGATCGGCCAGCGGCTCGTCGTCGACCTGCGCATGGAGGTCGGCGAGGTCGACGCGACCGTCACCGACATGGTCGAGGACACCGTCGACTACGGCGAGGTCTGCCAGGTCGTCGCGCTCGTCGCCCAGCAGCGCTCCTACCGGACGCTCGAGCGGCTCTGCGCGGCGATCGCCGATCGCCTGATCGCCGACTTCGACGCCGACCGCGTCATGGTCCGCTGCGCCAAGCCCGAGCCGCCGATCCCGCTCGCCGTCGAGGAGGTCTCGGTCGAGCTCTGGCGCGACGTCGACGACGAGTGACGGGCTTCGAGCGCGACACCGCGGTCACGCCGGCGGGCGACGGCCGCTACGCCGCCCGCTGCGAGCCCGCGTGGTACGGCGGGACGGGGCCGCACGGCGGCTACCTGGGGGCGATCGTCGTGCGCGCGATGCAGGCGCGGCTGGCGGCCGACGGCGCCTCCGAGCGCGCGCTGCGCTCGATCACGCTGCACTACCTGCGCCCGCCCGCCGAGGGCGACGTCGACGTCGAGGTCGTCGTCGAGCGCACCGGCCGCTCGCTGTCGACGCTGTCGGCGCGCATGAGCCAGGGCGGGCGCACGTGCGTGCTGGCGCTCGCGGCGCTCGCCGTCGACTTCCCCGCGCCCGAGCGCGCCCGCTACGACTCGCCGATGCCCGAGGCGCCGCCACCCGAGGACGCGCCGGTGATCCCGCGCGAGGTCTCGCCGCCGATGGCGCGCCACTTCGAGCTGCGCCCGTGCCTCGGGCCGCTGCCGTTCAGCGGCGCCGACGAGCCGCGCAGCGGCGGCTGGATCGCCTTCGCCGACCGCGAGCAGCCCTACGACGCCGCTGCGCTGGTGATGATCTGCGACGTCTGGCTGCCGTCGCCGTGGACGCGCTTCGACCGCTTCGTCCCGGCGCTGACGATCGACCTGACCGTCCACCTGCGCGCGCCCGACGTCGCGCCCGCGGCGCCGCTGCTGGGCGTGTTCGAGTCGCGCGCCGGGCGTGGCGGCTTCTTCGACGAGAGCGGCGAGCTGTGGAGCCGCGACGGCGTGCTCGTCGCCCAGAGCCGCCAGCTCGCGCTGCTGCGCGCATGATCGGCTACCTCGGCCTCGGCTCCAACGTCGGCGACCGCCGCGCCAACCTGCAGGCGGCCGTCGGCGCGCTCGCCGCCCGTGGCGTGCGCCCGCTGGCGTCGTCGTCGACCTACGACACCGACCCGGTCGGTGAGGTGCTCGACCAGCCCGACTTCCTCAACGCGTGCCTGCGCGTGGAGACCGAGCTGGCCCCCGAGGAGCTGCTCGACGCCTGCAAGGCGGTCGAGCGCGAGCTCGGCCGCGCGTCCGGCGGCGTGCGCCACGGGCCGCGCCCGATCGACGTCGACGTGCTGCTGCTCGGCGGGCTGACGCACTCCTCCGAGCGGCTCTCGCTGCCGCACGAGCAGGTCGCCCGGCGGCGCTTCGTGCTCGTGCCGCTGGTCGAGCTCGACGCGGCGCTCGAGCTGCCCGACGGCACGCGGCTCGCCGACCGGCTGGCGGAGATGCCGGTCGACGAGGGCGTGCGCTTCGCCGGCCCGCCGCTCGCGGTCTGACGGCCGCGCTGCAAGACCGCGCCCAGCTCGCGCGGACCGAAACCTTCGTTGCGGGTCGCGGGTTTCCCGCAGGTACGGTGAAGACGGTGCGTCGTGCGAGCACACTCCTGGCGGGGGCGGTGGTCCTCTGCGTCCTCGTCCCGGCCGCTCCGGCGGCGGCGGACTGCCCCGGCGCGCTGCCGGCGTCGACCTGCGCCTACACCGCGATCGGCCAGGTCGGCCAGTCCGCCCAGGGCGTCCTGCGCTTCCCGCAGGCCGTCGCGGTCGCGCCCGACGGCTCGGTCGTCGTCGGCGACCAGGGCTCGCACGTCGTCCAGGTCTTCGCCCCCGACGGAACCTTCCTGCGCGCGATCGGCTCGGCCGGCACCAAGCCCGGGCAGCTCACGTCGGTCGGCTCGGTCGCGGTCGCGCCCGACGGCTCGATCTTCGTCGCCGAGGGCACCAGCCGCATCGAGCGCTACGCCGCCGACGGCACGCACCTGCGCACGATCACCGGCAACGGCACGGCGGTCGGCCGCTTCCACTTCGGCACGGGCCGCGGCAACGACTCGGCCGCCGGCGGCGGGCTGGCGACCATCGACAGCACGCTGTTCGTCTCCGACAGCGCCAACAACCGCATCCTGCGGATGGGGCTCGACGGCAGCAACCCGATCGTGCTCGTGCCGCCCGGTCAGCTCCAGTTCCCGCGGGGCATCGCCGTGCGCAAGACGCGGCTGCTGGTGGCCGACGACCAGCACCACCGCGTCGTCGCCTACGACACCGGCGGCCACTTCCTCAAGGTCGTCGGCAGCGGACAGGGCGCCGGGCCGGGCCAGATGAACAACCCCTACGGCGTCGCGCTCGACGCCGCCGGCCGCGTGTTCGTCGCCGACGACCTCAACCAGCGCATCCTGCGCTTCAGCACGCTGCCCGACTACGCCTACCGCGCGCGCTGGGGCGCGTACGGGACCGACCCCGGCCGGCTCGCCTACCCGCGCAGCATCGCCACCGACCCCCAGGGCCAGCTCTACGTCGCCAACACCGGCAACGACCGCATCGACGTCTTCAGCCAGAGCGGGCAGCTGCTGCGCAGCTTCGGCACGTCGGGCCGCGCGAGCGGGCAGTTCGACGCCCCCGTCGGGGTGGCGGCCGACGCGGCCGGCTTCCGCGCCGTGACCGACTCGGTCAACGGCCGCGTCGAGTTCCTGCGCCCGGACGGCGGCGTGGCGACGATCTGGGGCTCGCCGGCGCCGGGCCCGACCGTGCTGCCGGACGCGGTCGCGGTCGCCTTCGACTCGGCCGGCAACGGCTACGTGCTCGACGAGCGCCGCAGCCGCATCGTCGTCTTCTCGCGCGCGTCGGGCAAGCCGGTCCGGACGATCGGCTCGAAGGGCACCGGGGCGGGGCAGATGCTCGACCCCGAGCAGCTCGCGATCGCCTCCGACGGGACGATCGTCGTCGCCGACACCGGCAACGGCCGCATCGTCCGCTTCCGCACCGACGGCAAGTACCTCGGCGCGACGACCGGCATCGGGCGCCCGCACGGGGTCGCGATCACGCCCGACGGCGCGCGCACCTACGTCGCGCGCGGCAACAACCACATCACCGCCTACAGCCCCGCCGGCACCGAGATCGACGACTTCGGCGGCACCGGCAACAAGCTCGGCAAGCTCAACGCGCCCGCGCAGCTCTCGCTCGACGCCGACGGCAACCTGTGGGTCGCCGACCGCGGCAACAACCGCGTCCAGGAGTTCGGGCCCTACGGCCAGCGGCTGGCGGCGTTCGGCGTGCGCGGCACCGGGCCCGGCCAGTTCGTCCACCCGACCGGCGTCTCGGTCGACTGCAACGGCCTCGTCACCGTGGCCGACACGGGCAACAACCGCGTCCAGCAGTTCGCGCTGGCCGCGCCGGCCTCGCGCTCGTGCGGCCAGCTTCCGCCGCCGGGCAACCCGCCGGCGGTCCAGCTCCCGACGCTGCCGACGCCGCTGGGGCCGCAGATCACGCCGCTGCGCGTGCTGCGCTCGACCGGCGTGCTGTCGGGCCGCAACGTGCCCGTCCGCGTCGGCTGCGAGTCGGCCTGCACGCTGACGGTCGGCGGCTCGGTCACGCAGGCGGGCCGCCCGGCCGCCGGCCGCACGCGCGCGTCGGCGACGCTCAAGGCGATCACGGTCAAGCTCGACGCCGGCCAGAGCATGGTGCTGCGGCCGTCGCTGACGGTTGCGCAGGCGCGGACGCTGAGCCGCGCGCTGCACGGGCTGCGCGGGCTGGTCGTGAACCTGACGTTCACGGCGGCGGGCTCGGACTCGAGCATGCAGCCGACCGAGAGGACGGTCACGCTGAACGACGCGCGGGCGTGATCCCCTGCCGCGCGGACGGGGCCGCTCCCGCGGCGCGGCGATAATGGGCGCGTGCTCCTGACCGTCGACGTCGGCAACACGCACACGCACTTCGGCGCGTGGGACGGCGACGCGCTGGTCGAGCACTGGCGCTTCGCCACCGAGCGCCGCTCGACCGCCGACGAGCTCGGCGCCGAGCTGCGCAACCTCGTCGAGCTGCGCGGCATCGGCCTCGCCGACCTGAGCACGTCGATCGTCTCCTCGACGGTGCCCCACCTCGTCGCCGAGTGGGTCGGGATGGCGCGCCGCTACCTCAACCACGAGATCGCCGTCGTCGGCCCCGGCCTGCGCGCCGGCATGCCGATCCGCATCGACAACCCGCGCGAGCTCGGCGCCGACCGGCTCGTCAACGCGGTCGCGGCGCACGAGCTGCTCGGCGGCCCGTGCGTCGCGGTCGACTTCGGCACCGCGATCACCTACGACGTCGTCTCGGCCGCCGGCGAGTACGTCGGCGGGATCATCTCGCCGGGCGTCGAGATCTCGCTCGACGCGCTCAGCGACCGCGGCGCCCGCCTGCCGAAGATCGAGATCGCCGAGCCCCGCGCGCTGATCGGCAAGTCGACCGTCGACGCGATCCGCTCCGGGATCGTCTTCGGCTTCGCCTCCCAGGTCGACGGGATCATGGCGCGGCTGCGCGCGCAGCTCGGCGACGAGGCGCGCGCGGTCGCCACCGGCGGCCTGGCGCACCACGTCGTGCCCTTCACCGCCCCCGGGTCGATCGACGAGGTCGACGACCTGCTCACGCTGAAGGGGCTGCGCCTCCTGCACCTGCGAGCGAGCGCCTCCTGACCTCGCGCCACTCGTCGGCGCGCAGCGTCCAGCGCTCGTGGTCGCGCCACTGGCCGGCGATCTTCAGGTAGCGCGGCGTCAGCCCCTCGCGGCGAAAGCCGCAGCGCCTGGCCAGCGCCAGCGAGCGCGCGTTGCGCGGCTGGATGTTCGCCTCGACGCGCTCGATCCCGACGGTCTCGAAGGCGTGCTCGAGCGTCAGCGACATCCCCGCCGTCATGTACCCGCGGCGCGCGTGCAGCGCCGAGCCGTAGTAGCCGAGGAAGGCGCTGCGCACGTCGCGGTCGGCGATCTGGCTGAGCACGAAGACGCCGACGATCGCGTCGTCGCCGGCCGCGCGCACGACGAGCGCCTCGACGTCCGCGCGCGCGGCCCGCGCCAGCAGCGCGGCGAAGCCGGCGCGGTCGACCGCGGGGTGGGTCCAGGGGCGGTGGTAGTCGCGGCTGGCGCGCGTCATCGCCAGGTAGTCGGCCTCGTCCGCGGCCGACAGGTGGGCGATCCGGGCGGGTGGCGCGGCGTCCCACGGGGCGCGCGCGGCCGGGTCCCGCCGATCGAGTTCCTCGGGCCCGTCCGGCACGCATCCGACGGTACCGTGGTCGGTGTGCCCGAGCGCCTGACCGACGCCTGGACCCTGGGGCCGCACACGGTCCCCAACCGCGTGCTGCTCGCACCGCTGGCGGGGATCGGCAACTGGTTCGTGCGCCTGCAGGCCCGGCGCCACGGCGCCGGCATGGCCGTCAGCGAGATGGTGTCGAGCTTCGCGGTCCACCACCGCAACGAGCGGACCGTCACCGAGTTGCTGCGCATCCACCCCGACGAGCGCGGCGACGCGGCCCCGGGTGGGCGGGCTCCGATCTCGATCCAGCTCTTCGGCCACGACCCCGGCGTGATGCGCTCCGCCGCCGAGACGGTCGCGCAGGCGGGCGCCGACGTGATCGACCTCAACATGGGCTGCCCGGTGCCGAAGGTCTGCAGGACCGGCGCCGGCGCCGCGCTGCTCGACGATCCCGATCGCGCCGTCGCCCTCGCGCGCGCCGCCGCGCAGGGAAGCGGCCTGCCGGTCACGGTCAAGCTCCGCTCCGGCCGCCGGGCGGGGGGCACCGAGGGCTTCGACCTCGCGCGGCGCCTGGTCGCCGACGCCGGCGTGGCGGCGATCGCGTTCCATCCGCGCAGCGCCAGCGTGCACCACAAGGGCGTCCCCGACTACGACCTCGCCGCGCGCCTCGTCGCGCAGCTCGGCGCGCCGGTGATCCTCACGGGCGGCCTGCGCTCGCCCGAGGCGGTCGCCGCCGCCTACGAGCGCACCGGCGCCACCGCGGTGATGCTCGCGCGCGGCAGCCTCGGCGACCCGTGGCTGTTCGAGCGGGTGCTCGGGCGTCGTGACCACGGCCCCTCCGAGGAGGAGGTCCTGGCCGAGCTGGACTGGGTGATCGGCCGCGCGATCGAGCACCTCGGCGAGCCCCGTGCGGCCCGCTGGATGCGCAAGGCCTACCCGTGGTACGTGGCCCGCCTGGGCCTTCCGCGCCCCGAGGCGCGCGACGTCAACGACGCGCTCCAGCGGTCGGAGTCGACCGCCGCGGCGCGGTCGCTCGTGCGCCGCGCCGCGGCCCCGGCGACGGTCGCGTGAACGCCTTTGCGCACATCGGCCATGGCCCGTTTTCGCGCTGCTATCCTGCCGCGCTCGTTTCACGGAGAGCGGAATGCCCAGAGACGTCATCCTCACCCCAGAAGGCCTCGAGAAGCTCAAGGAGGAGCTCGACCTCCTGTCCGGCGAGCGCCGGCGCGAGATCGCCGAGCGGATCAAGGAGGCCCGCGAGTTCGGCGACATCTCGGAGAACTCCGAGTACGACGACGCCAAGAACGAGCAGGCGATGCTCGAGCAGCGCATCGCGCAGCTCGAGGAGCGCCTGCGCTCGGCCCAGGTCATCGACGCCCGGGAGATCTCGACCGACGTCGTCGGCCTCGGGTCGACCGTGCACGTCAAGGACGAGAAGACCGGCAAGTCGCAGAAGTTCACGATCGTCGGCTCTGCCGAGGCCAACCCGGCCGAGTCCAAGCTCTCCAACGAGTCGCCGGTCGGGCGTGCGCTGCTCGGCCACAAGCGCAACGACGTCGTCTCGGTCCCGGTGCCCAAGGGCCCGGCCCGCAAGCTGAAGATCACGAAGATCGACGCCGGGCTTTAATAGCCGGCATGGAGGCGAGCTCGGTCTCGGACGTGCGACACGGACGTCGCACGGGGTGACTCGCGACGGCGAGCCCGCCGACCTGCTCGCGACGCGCCGCGCGAAGCTCGAGCGCCTGCGCGCCGACGGGATCGACCCGTTCCCGCACGCGTACGCGGGCGTGGTCGCGGCCGCGACCGTGCACGCCGCGCACGCCGGCCTCGCCGACGGCGAGGAGTCCGGCGCCTCCTACCGCGTCGCCGGGCGCCTCGCCGCCCGCCGCGGCCAGGGCCGGATGGCGTTCCTCGACCTCGTCGACCGCAGCGGGCGCATCCAGCTCCAGGCGCGCGTCGACGTGCTCGGCGAGGAGCGGATGGAGCGCCTGCTGGCGCTCGACCTCGGCGACCTCGTCGGGGTCGACGGCAGCGTGTTCCGCTCCAAGCGCGGCGAGCTGTCGCTGCGCGTCGACGACTTCACGGTGCTGGCCAAGTCGCTGCGCCCGCCGCCCGACAAGCACCACGGCCTGCAGGACGTCGAGACCCGCCTGCGCCGCCGTGAGCTGGACCTGATCGCCAACGAGGAGTCGCGCGCGGTGTTCATCGCGCGGGCGCGGATCGTCGCCGCCGTGCGCGGCTACCTCGACGCCGAGGGCTTCCTCGAGGTCGAGACGCCGGTGCTGCAGCCGCTCTACGGCGGCGCGCTGGCGCGGCCGTTCGTGACGCACTTCAACGCGCTCGACCAGACGATGTACCTGCGGATCGCGACCGAGCTGTACCTCAAGCGCTGCATCGTCGGCGGGCTCGAGCGCGTCTACGAGCTGGGCAAGGACTTCCGCAACGAGGGGCTCTCGCCGAAGCACAACCCCGAGTTCACGATGCTCGAGTGGTACGAGGCCTACGCCGACTACGGCGACGCGATGACGCGCCTGGAGGCGTGCGTCGGCGCGGCGGCGGCGGCGATCGGCTACGACGGCCCGCTCGACTTCGCCGCGCCGTGGCGGCGCGTGACGCTGCGCGACGCCGTCCACGAGGCGACCGGCATCGACGTCGCGGAGCGGTCCGACCACGTCTCGCTCGCGGCCGCGATCGGCGGCCGCATGGAGACCGAGGGGCGGACCTGGCCGCAGCTCGTCGACGACCTGCTGTCGAAGTTCGTCGAGCCGACGCTGATCCAGCCGACGTTCGTCTGCGACCACCCCGTCGAGCTGTCGCCGTTCGCCAAGGCCCATCGCGACGACCCGCGGCTCGTCGAGCGCTTCGAGGCGTTCGCCGACGGGATGGAGATCGCCAACGCCTACACCGAGCTCAACGACCCCGACGAGCAGCGCGCGCGCTTCGAGGCGCAGGTGCGCTACTCGGCCGCGGGCGACGACGAGGCGACGCCCTACGACGAGGTCTTCGTGCAGGCGCTCGAGCTCGGCATGCCCCCGACGGCGGGCCTCGGGCTGGGGATCGACCGGCTGACGATGGTGCTCACGGGGCGCAGCACGATCCGCGACGTCGTGCTCTTCCCCGCCCTGCGCGAGGCCTGAGCGCGCTCGCGCGGGTCTGCGGGCGGACCCGTTCCGGAGGCCGCATTTCGCGCGTCTCGGAGGCCGTTTGGCGGGTAGGCCCGTTGGTAGACTTGCCCATGGCCAACCACCCTCGACCCTCGGAAGCTCACGTTCTCGGCGCGACCTGCCGATCTCCGTGGGCGACCGAGCGATAGCCCGACCCCTGATGCCTCGCCGCCAGGCAGGAAGGACGTAGCAGCATGTTCGAGCGCTTCACAGAACGAGCCCGCCAGGTGGTCGTTCTCGCCCAGGAGGAGGCGCGGACGCTCAAGCACAACTACATCGGCACCGAGCACATCCTGCTCGGCCTGCTGCGCGAGGAGGAGGGCCTGGCGGCTCGCGTCCTCGAGTCGCTCGACATCACCGTCGAGCGCGTGCGCGCCCAGGTGGTCCGCATCGTCGGCTCGGGCGAGGAGGTCACCTCCGGCCAGATCCCGTTCACCCCGCGCGCCAAGAAGGTGCTCGAGCTCGCCCTGCGCGAGGCGCTGAGCCTGGGCCACAACTACATCGGCACCGAGCACATCCTGCTCGGCCTCGTGCGCGAGAACGAGGGCGTCGCCGCCCGCATCCTGCTCGACTTCGACGCCGACTCGGAGAAGATCCGCAACGAGGTCATCCGCATGCTCTCCGGCCCCGGCGGCCGCCGCCAGGGCGCCGGCTCGGGCGCCGGCGCCGGAGCGGGCGCGCAGGGCGAGGGCAAGAAGTCCAGCAAGCTGCTCGACCAGTTCGGCCGCAACCTGACCAAGCTGGCCGCCGAGGGCAAGCTCGACCCGGTCGTCGGCCGCGAGACCGAGATCGAGCGGATCATGCAGATCCTCTCGCGCCGCACGAAGAACAACCCGGTGCTGATCGGCGAGCCGGGCGTCGGCAAGACAGCGGTCGTCGAGGGCCTGGCGTCGCGCATCACCAACGGCGACGTGCCGGAGCTGCTCAAGAACAAGCAGATCTACACGCTCGACCTGGCGGCGCTGGTCGCCGGCTCGAAGTACCGCGGCGAGTTCGAGGAGCGCCTCAAGAAGGTGATGAAGGAGATCACCCAGCGCGGCGACATCATCCTGTTCATCGACGAGCTGCACAACCTCGTCGGGGCGGGCGCCGCCGAGGGCGCGATCGACGCGGCGTCGATCCTCAAGCCGGCGCTGGCTCGCGGCGAGCTGCAGACGATCGGCGCGACGACGCTCGACGAGTACCGCAAGTACCTCGAGCGCGACTCGGCGCTGGAGCGTCGCTTCCAGCAGATCCGCGTCGACCAGCCGTCGACCGAGGAGACCGTGCAGATCCTCAAGGGCCTGCGCGACCGCTACGAGCAGCACCACAAGGTCGAGATCACCGACGAGGCGCTCGAGGCGGCCGCCGAGCTGGCCGACCGCTACATCTCCGACCGCTTCCTGCCCGACAAGGCGATCGACCTGATCGACGAGGCCGCGTCGCGCATGCGGATCAAGTCGATGACCTCACCGCCCGTCTACCGCGAGCTCGAGGACGAGATCGAGGAGACCCGGCGCGCCAAGGAGGCGGCGATCGAGGCGCAGGAGTTCGAGAAGGCGGCGAACCTGCGCGACGCCGAGCGCCGGCTGACGAACCGCAAGCGCGAGCTCGAGGAGGCCTGGGAGGCCGGCGAGGGCGAGACGCAGCGGCCGGCGATCGGCGAGGAGGAGATCGCCGACATCGTCTCGATGTGGACCGGCATCCCGGTGTTCAAGCTGACCGAGGCCGAGACCCAGAAGCTGATGCGCATGGAGGAGGAGCTGCACAAGCGCGTCATCGGCCAGGACGCCGCGGTCGACGTGATCTCCAAGGCGATCCGCCGCTCGCGCGCGGGGCTCAAGGACCCCAAGCGGCCGACCGGCTCGTTCATCTTCCTCGGCCCGTCGGGCGTGGGGAAGACCGAGCTGGCGCGTACGCTCGCCGAGTTCCTGTTCGGCGACGAGGACGCGATGATCCGCATCGACATGTCCGAGTACATGGAGAAGCACGCGGTCTCGCGGCTCGTCGGCTCGCCCCCCGGCTACATCGGCTACGACGAGGGCGGCCAGCTCACCGAGGCCGTGCGGCGCAAGCCGTACTCGGTGCTGCTGCTCGACGAGATCGAGAAGGCGCACCCGGACGTCTTCAACATCCTGCTGCAGATCCTCGAGGACGGCCGGCTGACCGACGCCCAGGGGCGCACGGTCGACTTCCGCCACGCGATCGTGATCATGACGTCGAACATCGGCGCGTCGGAGATCGCCCGCAACACGCCGCTCGGCTTCGCCGTCTCGGACGACGAGACGGGCATCACCTACGACGACATGAAGAACCGGATCATGGGCGAGCTCAAGCGCGTCTTCCGGCCCGAGTTCCTCAACCGCATCGACGACGTGATCGTCTTCCACAAGCTGCAGAAGGACGAGATCAAGACGATCGTCGAGCTGCTGCTGCGGCGGATCCGCGAGTCGCTGGCCGAGCGCGAGCTGCAGCTCGAGCTCACCGAGGAGGCCAAGGACCTGCTGGTCGACAAGGGCTGGGACCCGGCGATGGGCGCCCGGCCGCTGCGCCGCGCGATCCAGCGCTACATCGAGGACCCGCTGGCCGACTTCGTCCTGCGCTCCGAGCTCAAGCCCGGCGCGACGGTGCTGGTCGACCGCGACGACTCGGCGAAGACCGGCGACGGCGAGGCCGACACGCCGGAGGTCAAGCTGACGATCGTCGACGGCCCCGCCCCGCGCGTGCCCGCGGCGGTCGGCGCCCGCGACGACGAGGCCGAGGGGGAGGGCGCGAGCCCCGAGCCGCCCTCCGACGTCGCCGCCGACGAGGGCGCGGACGGGTAGCCCGGATCCCCTGCGAGAACCGTGCCGAGCGAAGGGCGCCCGAACAGGGCGCCCTTCGTCGTTTCGGGAGTGCTTGACAGGCGATATCTTTCGATATATCGTTACACATCGTAACCTAACGAAAGAGAACGGAATGCACGCCAAGCACCACCACATGCACGGACACCACGTCCACCACCGCAGGCCGGCCCGCTTCGGGCCCTTCGACTTCCCCTTCGGACCGTTCCCCGGCGGTCCCGGTCCCGGCGGCCGCGGCGGCGGCTTCGGCCGGCGCGCCTCGCGCGGCGACGTCCGCGCCGCCGTCCTGCTGCTGCTCGCCGAGGAGCCGCGCAACGGCTACGCGCTGATGCAGGAGCTCGAGCAGCGCAGCGAGGGGGCCTGGCGGCCGAGCCCGGGCTCGATCTACCCCGCGCTCGCCCAGCTCGAGGACGAGGGCCTGATCCGCGCCCAGGAGGGCGGCGGCTCCGGCCGGACCTTCGAGCTGACCGACGAGGGCCGCGCCCACGTCGAGGAGCGGCGCGCCGACCTCGGCGAGCCGTGGGCGAACGTCGGGCCGCGGATGCCCAAGGAGGCGCGCGAGCTCGGCGAGCTCGTCCGGGGCGTCGCGAAGGCCGCCGTCGAGGTCCTGCGCTCCGGCACCGACGAGCAGCGTGGCCAGGCGGTCGCGCTGCTGACCGAGACGCGCCGCTCGCTGTACCGGATCCTCGCCGAGGAGCCGGCCGAGGGCGACGGCGCCCGCTAGCGACGGCCCCGAGCGTCGCCCCGCGGCCCGCCGGTCGGCGATACTGCGGGGCGATGCCCTCGGACGCGCCCCTCGTCGAGATCAAGGTCCGCGACGACGGCCCGTACAAGGTGACGGGCCCGGTGCGCATCGTCGACCCGGACGGCGGCGAGTTCGCGCTGCCGCCCGGCGAGTCGGTCGTGCTCTGCCGCTGTGGGCATTCGCGCACCAAGCCGTTCTGCGACCGGTCGCACCGCGAGGCCGGCTTCCGCAGCCGCGAGCGTGCCGACGCGGCGACGAGCCCGTAGGATCGGCCCGTGCCCGCGACGTCGACGCTCGACAAGCGCCGCCCGGGCTGGCCGGCGTGACCGTACGGACGTTCAAGCCCCACCTCGGCTCTGCCGACGTGTCCGCCGTGGACGGGCCGCGGATCGCGCTCGGCAAGGCCCTCGACGCGGCCGGCGACGAGATCGCCGTGCACGCCCTGCGCGCGGCGGCCGGCGACGCCGAGGGCGCCCTGCCCGAGGAGGTCCGCGAGCGCGTGCTCGAGACGCACCGCCTCGGCGTCAGCCTCGTCAGCCGCTGGCTCGTCACCGACGCCGAGGTCACCGCGGAGGAGGCCGAGCGGCTGGCCGACCTCGGCACGCTCGGCGACGCGATCGGCCTCGGCGACGTGGTCAAGTCGCATCTCGCCTGGCGCGACGCGGTGCTCGTGGCGATCGACGAGGCGGCCGGGCTGCTCGGCACGCCGCGCGACCTCGTCGAGGAGGTGCGCCAGATCGTCCGCCGCTGCGCCGACGGCACGCTCGTGCGCATGACCCGCCGCTTCGACGCCGCGCGCAGGCGGCTGGAGGCGAGCCTGTCGGTCGAGCGCGCCAAGCTCGCCCACCAGGTCCTGCACGACCCGCTCACGGGCCTGCCCAACCGCACGCTGCTGTTCGAGCGCGTCGACCGGGCGCTGGTGGCGGCGCGGCGGCACCGGCTGGCGACGGCGCTGCTGTTCGCCGACCTCGACGGCTTCAAGGGCGTCAACGACACGCTCGGCCACGACGCCGGCGACGCGCTGCTGCGCGAGGTCGGGCGCCGCCTGCGCCGCGCCGTGCGCCCCTCGGACACCGTCGCGCGCCTCGGCGGCGACGAGTTCGTCGTGCTGTGCGAGCGGATCGCCGACATGGGGGTGGCCGAGACGATCGCCGAGCGCGTGCGCGAGGCGCTCGCCCGGCCGTACCCGCTCGGCTCCACGACCGTCGAGCTGACCGCGAGCGTCGGCATCGCCTCGACCGTCGGCGACGACGAGGAGGCCGTGCGCGACCTCCTGCTGCGCGCCGACCTGGCGATGTACCGGGTCAAGCACGGCGCCCGCGGGCGCCGCTCCGTGTCGGTCTGACCGGCGCGGATCCTACGCTCGGCGGCCTCCATGGCGCGCCCGTCCACGATCCACGTCTGCTCGGAGTGCGGTCACGTCGAGGCTCGCTGGCACGGCCGCTGCCCCGGCTGCGGCGCCTGGAACGCGCTCGTCGAGGAGCGCCGGGTCGATGGGCCCGGCTCTCCGGCGGGGCGCGGCGGCGGCGCGGGGACGGGCCGCGCCCGCGCGCCGGCGGGCGTCCCGGTGCGGCTCGCCGACGTCCCCGCCGAGCGCGTGCCGCGGCTGGTCACCGGGATCGGCGAGCTCGACCGCGTGCTCGGCGGCGGGCTCGTGCCGGGCTCGCTCGTGCTGCTCGGCGGCGCGCCCGGGATAGGCAAGTCGACGCTCACCGGCATGGCGCTCGGGCACCTCGAGGCCGCCGGTCGCAGCACGCTGTACGTCAGCGGCGAGGAGTCCGCCGCGCAGGTCGCGCTGCGCGCGCGGCGGCTGGGCGAGGACGCGCTGTGCGTGCCCGTGCTCGCCGAGACCGACGTCGACGCGGTCGTCGCGACGATCGAGGCGCTGCGCCCCGACGTCTGCGTCGTCGACTCGGTGCAGACGCTGCACGCGTCGGAGCTGTCGGGCGCGCCGGGCTCGGTCGGGCAGGTGCGCGAGGTCGCGGCGCAGGTGATGCGCGCCGCCAAGGCCACCGGCACGGCCGTCGCGCTCGTCGGCCACGTGACCAAGGAGGGGGCGCTCGCGGGGCCGCGCGTGCTCGAGCACCTCGTCGACTGCGTGCTGCTGTTCGAGGGCGAGCGCGAGCGGACGTACCGGACCGTGCGCGCGCTGAAGAACCGCTTCGGCTCGACCAGCGAGGTCGGCGTGTTCGAGATGGCCGACGGCGGCCTCGTCGAGGTGCTCGACGCCAGCGCCCGCTTCGTCGGCCAGGCGACGCGCGCGCCGGGCAGCGTCGTGCTCGCCTCGATGGAGGGCTCGCGGCCGCTGCTGGTCGAGGTCCAGGCGCTCGTCTCGCCGTCCGAGCTGGTCCCGCCGCGGCGCGTGTGCAACGGGATCGACCGCAACCGGCTGGCGCTCGTGCTCGCCGTGCTGTCGCGCCACGCGGGCGTCGCGACCGGCGCGGCCGACGTGTTCGTCAACGTCGTCGGCGGCGTGCGCGTCGACGAGCCCGGCGCCGACCTCGCGGTCGCGCTCGCGGTCGCCGGCGCCGCGCGCGGCGTG
>DASZVK010000031.1:0-1601 GCA_035547175.1 Solirubrobacteraceae bacterium | reverse complement strand
GCCCGCGTCGGCGACCGGGACGGCGCCGCCGCTGCGCAGGACTGGGTGCGCGCGCAGGCGCTCGCGAACGGGGACCTGCCCGAGCAGACGACCGGCCACTCGCAGGACCCGGCGATGATCGAGCCCTGGATCGAGCGCTGGGGACCGGTGGCGACGCCGCTCCTCTGGTCGCACGCGATGTACCTGATCGCCGAGCACGAGCTGGCGCGATGACCGAGCTGCTGCCGACGAAGGCGACCTTCGCTCCCGGCGAGGACGTCCAGGTCGAGGTGCGCGGATCCGCGAAGGCGGTGAGCCTGACGCACCTCGGCGAGCCGGTCGCGACCGCCGTGGCCGTCGGCGGGATCGCGTCGTTCGGCGCCCTGCCCGAGGGCGGCTACGGCGTCGAGGCGGACGGAGCCCACTCGGCGCTCGACGTGCTCGCGAACCCGCTCGGCCGGCCGCGCTACGGCTTCGTCTCGCACTACGAGCCCGGTCGCGAGCCGGCGGGGGTCGCCGAGAACGCCCGCCGGCTGCACCTGAACGCCGTCCAGTTCTACGACTGGATGTACCGGCACGCCGACCTGCTCCCGCCCGGCGACACGTTCTCGGACACGCTCGGCCAGACCGTCTCCCTCGACTCCGTGCGCCGCCTGGCGGAGGCGCTCAGGGCGGTGGGGTCGCTCCCGTTCGGCTACGCCGCGGTCTACGCCGCCGGCAAGGACGAGTGGCCGACCTGGCAGGACGAAGGGCTCTACCACCCCGACGGCACGCCGTGGATGCTCGGCGACTTCCTCTGGAACGTCGACCCGAGCGACGAGCGCTGGCTCGCGCACTTCTCGGCCGACCTCCGCAAGGCGCTCGGCGTCGGCTTCGCCGGCTTCCACCTCGACCAGTACGGCGCGCCGAAGCTCGCGCTGCGCCGGGACGGCCGAGCGGTCGACCTCGCCGAGGCGTTCCCGGTCCTGATCGAGCGCCTGCGGCGCGACCTGCCCGACGCGCGGCTGATCTTCAACAACGTCAACGACTTCCCGACCGAGGCGACCGCGCGGACGGGACAGGACGCGATCTACATCGAGGTGTGGTCGCCGAGCGACCGGCTCGGCCAGCTCGGCGCGCTCGTCACGAAGGCGCGGCTGCTCGCGCCGGACAAGGCGGTGATCCTGGCCGCCTACCTCGCCCCGTACGCACAGAGCGACGAGGCGGGCCGCGCCGCCGAGCGGCTCCAGCTCGCGACCGTGTTCTCGCACGGCGGCACCGCCCTCGTCCACGGCGAGGAGCAGTCCGTGCTCACCGAGGCGTACTACGTCACGCACGCGCAGCAGTCGGACGAGAGTCTCGAGGCGACGCGCCGCTCGTACGACTTCGCCGTGCGTCACGGCGACCTGCTCTTCGACCCGGCGGCCGTGGACGTGACCGTGGGCCGCGTCGGCGGCATCCACGAGGAGATCGCCGTCGAGGCGCCCGTCCCGGTGAGCGTTGAGTCGACGCCGGGCGCGCTCTGGCTGCGCGCGATGCAGACGAGCCGCGGGCTGCTGCTGCACCTGATCGACCTGTCGCCGCAGGAGGACGACCTGTGGAACGCGCCGAAGCGGCCGGGCCGGCCGCTCGAGGGCGTCCGC
>DASZVK010000030.1:0-7600 GCA_035547175.1 Solirubrobacteraceae bacterium | reverse complement strand
GTGCTCGACCGGGTCGGCTGGGACGTCGCGACGGACGGCCTGACCGGCGCGCCGGCGGTCCGCACGGTCGTCGGCGCCCGGCGCCACGGCACGATCGACCGCGCCCTGCGGCTGCTCGGCCTCGGCGCCCCGACCGACGTCGTCGCGGCCGACGACCAGGGGCGCATGCTCGTCGACGAGCTCGAGCTCGACGACCGCCCGACGATCGTCTGCGCCCAGGCCGGCGAGGTCAACACGGGCGCGTTCGACCCGATCGACCGCCTCGCCGACCTCTGCGCGACGGCGCCCAACGCGTGGCTGCACGTCGACGGCGCGTTCGGGCTGTGGGCCGCCGCCGCGCCCCGCCGCCGCGCGCTCGTCGCCGGCCTCGAGCGCGCCGACTCGTGGGCCACGGACGCCCACAAGTGGCTCAACGTCCCCTACGACAGCGGGATCGTCCTCTGCGCGCACCCCGAGCACCACGGCGCCGCGCTCGCCGCCGGTGGCAGCTACCTCGTGCTCGGCGACGAGCATCGCGAGCCGCTGCACTGGACCCCCGAGCACTCGCGTCGCGCTCGCGGCTTCGCCGTCTACGCCGCGCTGCGCAGCCTCGGCCGCCGCGGCGTCGCCGAGCTCGTCGAGCGGTGCTGCGCGACGGCCCGGCGGCTCGCCGACGCGCTCCCCGAGCTCGGCGCCGAGCTGCTCGCCGACGTCGAGCTCAACCAGGTCCTGTTCCGCTTCGCCGACGACGACGAGACGCGCCGCGTCCTCGCCGCGATCCAGGCCGGCGGCGAGATCTGGACGAGCGGCACGACCTGGCAGGAGCGCCCCGCGATCCGCCTGTCGGTGTCGAGCTGGCAGACGAGCGACGCCGACGCCGAGCGCGCCGTCGCGGCCCTGCGCCTCGCCGTGCGGGGCGCGCGCGCCTGAGCTGCCTATCTTGCGGCGGGATGGAGATCAGGCCCGCGACCCTCGAGGACGTCGCCGCGATGACGGCGATCTACAACGAGGGGATCGCCGAGCGGATCGCCACGTTCGAGACGCGCCCGCGCGAGGCGGCCGAGGTCGCCGCGTGGCTGCAGGGCGGGCTGCCGGTGCTGGTCGCCGTGCGCGACGGCGAGATCGCGGGCTTCGCGCGGGCGCTCCCCTACGCGCCGGGGCGCGACGCCTACGCGCGCGTGGCCGAGGACAGCGTCTACGTCGGCTCGACCCACCGCGGCCACCGCGTCGGCCGCGCGCTGCTCGAGGCGCTCGCGGACGCCGCCGAGCGCGACGGCATCCGCAAGCTGACGGCGCTGATCTTCGAGACCAACGCGCCCTCGGTCGCGACGCACCGCGCGGCCGGCTTCGGCGTCGTCGGGGTCCACCGCCGCCACGGTCGGCTCGACGGCGAGTGGCGCGACGTGATCGTCATGGAGCGCCTGCTCGGCGACGCCGCCGACGGCCTGCCCGACGCCCCTGGGGATCCGTCAGTCATCTGATGTCCGGGGTCTGCACGGTGGACTCCGGCGGTCCTTGCTCATACAATCACCGGCGCATGTCGTCCTCGTCCATGCGCCGCCGCTCGGAGACGCTGCGGGACTCGCCGCCGATGTTCCGCGCCCGGTGGCTGGACGCGCTGACGCGCGTGCACCACGTCGTCCCTGTCGTGATCTTCCTGCCGGCGATCGTCGTCCTGCTCGTCTTCGGCATCCGCAACGAGGGCGTCTGGAACGCGCTCGGCCTGGTCGCGATCGGCTACGTCGTGTGGACCCTCTCGGAGTACTGGATCCACCGCGCGATCTTCCACTTCGAGCCCGAGCAGGGCTGGGGCGCGCGCTTCCACTGGATGGTCCACGGCGTCCACCACGACCACCCCAACGACCCGCTGCGGCTGGTCATGCCGCCGGCGGTGAGCGTCCCCCTGGCCGCCGCCTTCTACGGCGTGTTCGTGCTGATCGTCGGCTGGTCGGCCGCGCCCGCCCTGGCCGCAGGCTTCCTCGGCGGCTACCTGGCCTACGACATGGTCCACTACCACGTGCACCACCACCACCCGCGCACGCGCGTGGGCAAGCTGCTGCGCGAGCTGCACATGCGCCACCACTTCCAGGACGACAAGGTGGGCTACGGCATCAGCGCCCCGTACTGGGACAACGTGTTCGGCACCGCCACGCGCCGCCGCCGGCGCTAGGCCGGAGAAGGGACCGCCGACGGGGCGTCGAAACAGTCGGCGCCCATGAAGAGCTCGACGTCCGGCCCCGCGCTCGCGGCGGGGCACCAGACCCTCTCGTCCTACATCCAGGCCCGCTTCGACGAGTTCAGCCGGTCCCAGAAGGACGTCGCGCAGTACATCGTCGACCACCTCGACGAGGTCGCCTTCCAGACCGCCGAGGAGCTCGCGCGCCGCGCGAACACGTCCTCGTCGACCGTCGTGCGCTTCTCGCAGGCGCTCGGCTTCGAGGGCTACCCGGAGCTGCAGGCCTCCGCGCGCGACGAGTACCGCCGGCGCGTCGCCGAGGGCGTGGGGGAGGGCACCGGCAGCGCCGCGCCGCTGTTCTCGCTGGACCAGAACGAGTTCGAGACCGCGGTCTCGGCCGACTACGTCAACGTCGAGGAGACGGCGCGCAAGGTGTCGCGCAGCGACGTCGAGTCGGCGATCGACGCGATCGTCGACGCCGAGCGCCTGCTCGTGCTCGGCACCGACCAGATGGCCTTCTTCGCCTCCTATCTGCGCCACCTGCTGATGCTGCTCGACCTGCGCGCCGAGACCGTCGCGTCGCCGTCCCAGGAGGCGCTCGCCAAGCTCGGCCGCGTCGACGAGCGCACGCTGGTGATCGCGCTGTCGGCCGGCCGTCCGCACCCGCTGGTCGTGCGCGCGATGAAGCTCGCCCGCCACCGCCACGCGACGACCGTCGCGATCACCGACGCGACGCTGTCCGAGGTCGCCAAGCTGGCGCAGATCCGGCTGTACTACTCGTCGAACTCGCCCGCCTACGTGCGCTCGCACACGGCGCTGCTGAGCCTCGTCCAGGCGCTCGCCTACGGCGTCTACGCCCGCGACGCGGGCCGCTACGAGGACCGCATCAAGGCGTTCCGCTTGAAGTGATCGGCGCACGCCCTGTGCGCCTTCACGCATAGACTCCTTCGCATGCGTGAAGAAGCGACGCCTCGGGTGAAGACCGGCCTGGCCGAGATGCTCAAGGGCGGCGTCGTCATGGACGTCGTCGACGCCGAGCAGGCCAAGATCGCCGAGGACGCCGGCGCCACGGCGGTGATGGCGCTCGAGCGCGTGCCGGCCGACATCCGCCGCGACGGCGGCGTCGCGCGGATGAGCGACCCGCTGATGATCAAGGGCATCCAGGCGGCGGTGACGATCCCCGTCATGGCCAAAGCGCGGATCGGCCACTTCGCCGAGGCGCAGGTGCTCGAGGCGCTCGACGTCGACTACATCGACGAGTCCGAGGTGCTCACGCCCGCCGACGAGGCCCACCACATCGACAAGTGGGCGTTCCGCGTGCCGTTCGTCTGCGGCGCGACCAACCTCGGCGAGGCGCTGCGGCGCATCGGCGAGGGCGCGGCGATGATCCGCTCCAAGGGCGAGGCGGGCACGGGCGACATCGTCGAGGCCGTGCGTCACCTGCGCTCGATCACCGGCGAGATCAGGCGCCTGACGACGCTGAGCGATATGGAGCTGATGACCGCCGCCAAGGAGCACGGCGCGCCCTACGAGCTGATCCGCGTCGTCGCGCGCGACGGGCGCCTGCCGGTGCCGATGTTCTGCGCGGGCGGGATCGCCACGCCGGCGGACGCGTCGCTGGTGATGCAGCTCGGCGCCGAGGCCGTGTTCGTCGGCTCGGGGATCTTCAAGAGCGAGGACCCGCCGATGCGCGCCCGCGCGATCGTCGAGGCGACCACGCACTACGCCGATCCCGAGCGCGTGGCCAAGGCGTCCGAGGGCCTCGGCTCGGCGATGGCGTCGCTCGAGTCGCGCAAGCTCGCCGAGGGCGAGCTGCTCGCCGGTCGCGGTTGGTAGGGGGGTCGAAGGCGGGGCCCGCCCGTCCGCGCCGCCCCGTCGTCGGCGTCCTGGCGCTGCAGGGCGGCTTCGCCGCGCACGCCGCGATCCTCCGCGAGCTCGGCGCCGACGTCCGCGAGGTGCGCACGCCGGAGGAGCTGGAGGGGCTGGACGCGCTCGTGATGCCCGGCGGCGAGTCGACGACGATGACGCTCGGCGTGCGCCGCGAGCGGCTCGAGGAGCCGCTGCGCGCGTTCGCCGCCTCGGGTCGGCCGGTGCTCGGCACGTGCGCCGGGATGATCATGCTCGACCGCGACCACCTCGGCGTGCTCGACGTCGTCTGCGAGCGCAACGCGTTCGGCCGCCAGGCGCACTCGTTCGAGACCGACCTGGAGGTCGACGGGCGCACGCTGCGGGCGGTGTTCATCCGCGCGCCGTGGATCGCGCAGGCCGGCCCGGGCGTCGAGGTGCTGGCCGAGGTCGACGGCCATCCGGTGGCGGTGCGGCAGGGCAACGTCGTCGCCGTCGCGTTCCACCCCGAGCTCGCCGGAGACGGAGCGCTCCACGCCTCCCTTCTGGATAGTGTGCGCGCGTGACGGTCAACCTCGGCGTATGGCGGACCCCGGTGGAGCCTGCGCCACGACTGGCGGAGGCGATCGGCCTCGAGCCGGGCGACCTCTGGCTCAAGCGCGACGACTACCTCGCCGCCGGTGGGGGCGGCAGCAAGCTGCGCAAGCTGGTGCACCTGCTCGACGTCGCCCGTGAGGAGGACGCGACCGTCGTCGTCGCGTGCGGCGCGGCGCAGAGCAACTTCGCCCGCCTGGCCGCGGCGTCCGCCCGGCGGCTCGGCATGGAGGCGGTGCTCCTGCTGCGCGGGGACGGCCCCGGCCGCGAGATCGGCAACGTGTCGCTCGCCGGCCTGTTCGGCGCCGACGTGCGCTGGGTCGGCGACGTCGGGCTGGCCGAGCTCGACGAGCTCGCGGAGGTCGTCGGCAACGCGCTGAGGACGAAGGGGGAGCGGCCGTACGTGCTGCCCTACGGGGGCTCGGACGTGCTCGGCGCACGCGGCTACGTGGACTGCGCCGAGGAGCTGCGCGAGCAGGCCCCGAAGCTCGAGCACGTCGTCGTCCCGGTCGGCTCGGGCGGCACGATGGCCGGGCTCGTGGCGGGCCTGGGCACGGCGAAGGTGCTCGGCATCGAGGTCGGCGCCGTGCAGGACGCCGGCCACCGCATCGCCAAGCTGGCAGGGCAGATGGGCGAGCCGGCGACGCCGTCGTCGCTGCGGCTGCGCGCCGAGCAGATCGGCCAGGGCTACGGCGCGATGACCGCGGCCGCGCGGCGGGCGATGCTGCTCGCCGCGCACACGGCGGGGCTGATCCTCGACCCCGTCTACGGCGCCAAGGCGATGGCGGGGCTGATGGCGGCGGTCAAGGACGGCGCGATCCAGGCGGGCGAGCGCACGGTGTTCGTCTGCACCGGCGGGCTGCCCGGCCTGCTGGGCCACAGCGCGGCCTACGAGCTGTCGGCGATGACCCGGCCGGCGACGTAGCTCACGGGGCCGTCGAGGTCCTCGCGGCGGCCGTCGTCGTCCGCAGCAGCGGGCGCAGCATCTGCGCGACCTCGAGCGAGCCGGCCGTCGCCGAGAGCGACGCCTGCAGCGCCGGGCTGAGGTCCCGCGCGTTGGCGCCCGTCGGCGGCGCGCCGCTCGTGCCGCCGAAGGCGCCGGCGAGGGCGAGGACGACGACGAGCGCGACCGCGACCATCCCCGCCGGGACGAGGACGGTGGCGCGCCGGTCGCGCGGCGCGGGCGCGGGCGAGTCGGCGCTGGCGCGCTCGGGGCGGGGAAGGGTCACGCCGGGCGAGCGCAGGACCTCCTCGGCGAACGCGGCCAGACGGGCGACGTGGTCGGTCAGGGGCTGCGCCGGTGCGGTCGCGGCGTGCGGCTCGGGTCCGGGCGCCTCGTCCGCCGGCGCCGGCGCGGGCGGCCACTGCGGTGCGGGCCCGGGCGATGGTCCCGATGCCGGCTCGGACATCGTCGTGGGCTCGGCGCCCGCCGGTCGAGCGTGGCGCTCGGCGAGATAGCGGTTGAGCGCCTCGACGCCGGCCTCGGCCGCCTCGCCCAGCCGCGCCGCGAGGCCGCCGACGCGGCCTCGGCCGCTCGACGGCCGCGGCCCGAGCTCGGCCGGGATCGGCGGAGGCAGGGGCGGTACGGGCCGCGGCAGCCGGGCGACGGTCGGCAGCTCGGGGGCGGGGTTGGGTTCGGGGGCTGGCGTGGGTTGCGGCTCGGGTTCCGGGTCTGGCTCTGGCGCGGGTTCGGGCTCCTCGGCGGCCGGCGGCTCGGGATCGGCGAGGGGGGAGGGAGTCTGGTCGCCGGCGGGGGGCTCGGGCTCCGGTTCGTCCGACGGCTCCGGCTCCGCGACGCCGACTTCGTCCCCCTCCTCGCGCGTTGGGCCGTCAAATCCGCCTATATGCGGGGTTTCCCGGCCCACGAACCCGGGCTCGGGCTCCGGGTCGGGCGGCGGCGCGATCGCCACCACCGGCGCCGCTGCCGCCATCGCCGCGACGATCGTCGACGCGACCACGGGGTCGACGCGCTCGTTCGGCGACGCCGTGTAGGCGACCTCGCCCGCCGTGACCGACGTCGCCAGCGCGCGGCAGGCGTCGCAGGCGCCGAGATGGCGCTCGAGCCGCGCGGCGCGGTCGGGGTCGAGCAGCCCGTCGGCGCGGTCGGCGAGCATCGCCGGCACGAGCAGGCAGCCGGGCTCGGGCCCGCGCGGCGCGACGTCGAGCGCCGCCCGCCGTGCGAGCGCCAGCAGCAGCGCGTCGGGGTGCGCGTCGATGCGCGCGTCGGCGGCGACGATCGATGCCCGGAAGCGGGCGAAGGCGTCGGCGGCGGCCCTGGTCGCCATCCCGGAGCCGCAGATCAGCTCCGCGAGCGCCAGCACGGCCGACCCGCGCCGCGCGCAGAGCGAGGCGAGCACCTGTGGATCGCCGTCGCGGATCCCTCCCGGGGTGACGGCGCCGGGCTGTCTGGCGGCCTGCGCCATGCGGCGGGAGCGTAATGCAGCGATCGCGCCCGCTGTGCTCGCGCGTAGCCTTCCGCTCACGATGCGCATCGCGGTCTCCAGCGACGAGCTCACCGGGGTCGCCCGGACGCTCGTCGACGAGCTGCGCCGGCGCGGCCACGAGCCGCTGCCGCACGGCGCGCTCGCCGGCGACGACGAGCGCGCCGACTGGGCGTGGGCGAGCGAGGCGGCGGCCCGCGACGTCGCCGAGGGCCGCGCCGACCAGGCGATCGTCTGCTGCTGGACGGGCACGGGCGCGTCGATCGCCGCCAACAAGGTCGCCGGCGTGCGCGCGGCGCTGTGCGCGGACGCCACGACGGCCGCCGGCGCCCGCCGCTGGAACGACGCCAACGTGCTCGCGCTCAGCCTGCGCCTGACCTCCGAGGCCCAGCTCGCCGAGCTGCTCGACGCCTGGTTTCACGCCGCGCCCAGCGACGAGCCCGACGACCGCGCCAACGTCGCGCACCTCGCCGAGATCGAGCGCCGCTAGGCCGCGTCGGCGAGCACGGCGCGCAGCTCGCGCGCCGTCCGCTCCCACGTGAACGCGGCGGCGCGCGCCAGGCCG
>DASZVK010000029.1:0-4804 GCA_035547175.1 Solirubrobacteraceae bacterium | reverse complement strand
TGATCGCCGCGCGCGGCGCCTACTGGCAGCTCTACCGCGACTGGGCCGCGCAGGCGGCGTAGCGGCGTCCCGGCGCCGGGACGCCGGCACGGCCGAGCGCTGCGGGACTAGGACGCGAACCTAGAATTCCAGGGCCAGAACCTGGCGAGTTGCCGATTACTCCATCCCGCAAGGGAGGCCGGATTGTATCGGCCCGCCTCGGGAGCTACGGGAGCTCGGCCGACGCGTCGGCCAGGCGCGCCGGGTCGACCGGCTCGTGCGAGGCGATCAGGCGGCGGGCCGCGTCGAGGTCCTCGGAGCGGCCGACCGACAGCGCCGCGACGACGCGGCCGTCCTCGAGGTACCAGTGCGAGAACTCGCCGTCGTCGATCGACCCGCGCGTGACCTCCGCGTCCCACGAGGACGCGGGCCCGACGTACTCCAGGCTCGTCCAGTCGGCCAGGTCGCTGAAGAAGTAGGGCACCGCCTCGTGCGGCGCGTCGCCGCCGGCGATGTTGCGCGCGGCGGTCCGGCCCTGCTCGCGCGCGACGTCCCAGTGCTCGATCCGCAGCCTGCGCCCGTGCACGACGCTGTCGTACTCGCAGATGTCCCCCGCGGCGAAGATCCCGTCGGCCGACGTGCGCAGGCGCGAGTCGCACACGACCCCGCCGCGCTCGCCGATCTCCAGGCCCGCCGCGCGCGCCAGCGACACCTCGGGCACGGCGCCGACGCCGAGCACGACCGCGTCGCACTCGACCACGCGCCCGCTCTCGCACACCAGGCGCTGCACGCGCTGGCCGGCGCCCTCGAAGCGCGCCAGCCCCTCGCCGCCGTGGACCTCGACCCCGTGCTGCTCGAGCACGCCCTGGAAGAACCGCCCGGCCGTCGCGCCGAAGCCGCGCTCGTGGACGATCCCCTCCTGCATGACGATCGCCGCCCGCTTGCCCAGCGCGGTCACCGACGCCGCGACCTCGGTGCCGATGTACGAGCCGCCGACGATCGCCACCCGCTCGGCCTCCTCGAGGTCGGCGCGCAGCGCGTCGGCGTTGCCGAGCGCGCGCAGGTAGTGGATGCCCTCGAGGTCCGAGCCGTCGACCGGCAGCCGCCGCACGTTGGCGCCGGTCGCCAGCAGCGCCTGGCCGAAGGAGACCTCGTCCTTGGTCGACAACAGCGCCGTGCGCGCGGCGGCGTCGAGCTTCGTCACGCTCGTGCGCTCGAGCAGCTCGACGTCGTTCTCCTCGTACCAGGCCAGCGGCCGCACGAGCGCGTCGTCGCGGCTCTCCTTGCCCTGGAGGTAGCCCTTGGAGACCGGCGGCCGGTTGTAGGGCGGGTGCGGCTCGCGGCCGACGAGCAGGATCGAGCCCTCGAAGCCCTCGCGCCGCAGCAGCGCCGCGCACGACGCCGACGCGAGGCCGCCGCCGACCAGCAGCACGTCGACCGAGCGCGAGGCCATCAGCCCGCCCGCCCGTTGGGCGAGAACTGCGCGGTGATCGTCTCCTCGAGGCCCGGGTCGAGGACGAGCAGCACCTCGTCGCCGGCCTCGATGACCGTGTCGCCCTTGGGCACGAAGCCCTTGCCCTCGCGCAGCACGGAGATGATCAGCGAGCCCTCCGGCAGGTTGATGTCGGCCACCGACGAGCCGGCGACCGGCGCGTCGCCGCTGACCTCGACCTCGATGATCTCCAGCTCCTCGGCCGGCAGGTCGAGCAGGTGGACGAGGCCGTAGGAGGGCACCTCGTGCTCGATGATCCGCAGGATCAGGTCGGTCGCGCTGACCGCCGGCTGGATGCCCATCAGCTCGAACCATTGCAGGTTGCGCGGGTTGTTGACGCGGGCGATGATCCGCTCGCAGAGGTACTTCTCGCGCGCGATCTGGCAGATCAGCAGGTTGTCCTCGTCGTCGCCGGTGACGGCGATCACGAGGTCGGCGCGCTGGATGCCCGCGCGCTCGAGCACCCACAGCTCCGAGGCGTCGCCGTACTGGACGGCGTGCTCGAGCTCCTCCTCGATCGTCAGGTAGCGGCGCCGGTTGCTCTCGATGAGCGTCACCTCGCTGCCCTTCTCGATCAGCTCGCGGGCGAGGTTCCAGCCGACCTTGCCGCCTCCGGCGATCACCACGTACACGGTCAGGCCACCTGCAGCGCGGACTTGAACTCGTCGATCGCCGCCATCGTCGGGCAGACCGTCGACAGGCCCTGCTCCGCGTACCAGGCGGCGCGCGCCGGGTCCATGACGCGGACCAGCACGCGCTCGATGCCGAACTTCTTCTGCGCGATCTGGGCGATCACGAGGTTCGTGTTGTCGCCGTCCGTCGAGGCGATGAACACGTCGGCCTCCTCGATGCCGGCCTCGAGCAGCGCCTCGACCTCGATCGCCTGGCCGACCGTGAAGCGCCCGCCGGCGTCCTCCCAGCTGAGCTGCTGGGCCTCGTCGAGGCGCTCGTGCGAGAGCGGGTCCTCGTCGAGCACGGACACCACGTGCCCGGCCGCGAGCGCCGCCTTGGCGATCTGGGAGCCGACGCGCCCGGCACCGACGATCAGGATGAACATGGGCCAGAGACTATCTCGGCCCGCGCGCCTCCTCGTGAACGGGCGGGGACGCCACGTCGGCCACGGCGGCGTCCTCCGCGGGCGGCGCCGTCAGGATCACGCGGCAGGCCGCCTTGTTGACCACGTACTTGGTCGCCTCGCCGACGAAGTTCTCCAGCGACGCGCGGCCGCCGATGCGCGCGCCGCCGCGGATCCGCGACGGCGGCTCGGCGGCGAGCACGATCGCCTCGACCCCGCGCCGGCGTGCCTCCTCGACGATCGCGTGGCCGGCGCGCCGGGCGCGCACCGTCGCCGTCGCGACGGTCACGCCCTGGTACTCCTCCCCCACCGCCTTCGCCCGGCGCAGCGCCGCGCGGGCCCGCTCGAGCCGCGCCTCCGGCAGGCGCGCGTCGATCGGCAGCGTCATCGGCACCTCGAAGACCCACAGCGCCTCGATCGTCGCGCCCTGCTCCTCGGAGGCCTCGTCGCCGCTCTCGTCGGCGGCCAGGCGCCCGGCCGTCTGCATGATGTCGTCGTCGAGCGGCGTGCCGAACAGCGGCACGAGGATCGACCCGTACTCGGCCTCGACGTCGCGCTCGCGCAGCGCCTCGGCCGGCACCGTCACGCGGCGGGTCAGCGACTTGCCCTGCGTGGTGCGGTAGCCGACGTAGAGCGCCAGGCCGCCGGCCATCCAGCCGAGGCCGACGTAGCGCGCCCCCTCGTGCGTGACGATCACGCTGATCCACGCTCCGAACGAGACGACCGCGCCGAGCGCCGCGGGGACCGGCAGCTCGCCGCCGCCGATGCGCAGCGACAGCGGGATCCGGAAGGGGCGATCGCGCTCGGGCTCCTTGTAGCGGAGCACGCAGATCGCCAGGTGGGCGATCGTCAGGCTCAGCAGCGCCCCGAAGGCGAAGATGCCGATCAGGAAGCCCATGTTCGCCGGGACGCCGATCGCCGCGGCCAGCACGCAGGCCAGCGCGATCACGACGAACGGCGTCGAGCGGCGCGGGTGCAGCCGCCCGAGGCCGCTGGGGATCTGCCGGTTGGTCGCCAGCGAGTAGGCCAGGCGCGAGAGCCCGAGCATCGCCGAGTTGGCGCCCGCGATCAGCGTCAGCGCGCCCGCCGCGGCGACGACGTAGGTCACGGCGTCCGTGCCCCAGCGGTCGTCGAAGGCGCCCGCGACGCTGAGCATCGGCGCCGCCAGCCAGTCGCCCGGCGCGTGGCCGGTGCGGCCGACGCTCGGCAGCGCCGAGATCGCGACGACGCCGACGCCGACGTAGATCACCGTCACCGCGGCGACCGCCGAGGCGACCAGGCGCTTGAGGCCGCGGCGGCCGATCGCGACCTCGCCCGATAGCCCCGACGCCGACTCCAGGCCCGTGAACACGACCGTCACGACGCCGCACGCGAACAGCAGCCCGCTCCACGTCGGCCGCCGGCCGAGGTCGACCGGGTCCCACAGGCCGCTCCACGAGAAGAACATGACGATCCCGGCGACGATCAGCGCCAGGTGCAGCGCGAAGTCGACGAGCACCAGCATCCGCACGCGCTCGGCGCGGCCCGCGGCGAAGCCCATCGTGTTGCGCAGGCCGACGTAGGCGAGGAACGCGAGCTCGAGCGCGACCTGGACGCCGCCGTGGCCGAGCTCGCCCCAGTAGGCGCTGAGGTAGCTCGTCGCGGCGACGGCCGTCGCCGCGAGCAGGATCACGTAGTCGAGCAGCAGCGCCCATCCGGCGACGAAGCTCCACAGCTCGTTGAAGGCGTAGCGCGCGAAGACGGTCGCGCCGCCGCGGTCCTGGTGCAGCGACGCGCCCTCGACGAACGTCAGCGCCGCCAGCACGAAGAACGCCCCGCCGGTGACGTAGACGACCGGCGTCAGCGCGAAGGCGTGCTCGCCGACCGCGCCGAGCGAGAAGTACAGCGCCGCCGCGATCACCGTGTAGACGACCGCGAACAGCGTCGGCGAGCCCGTGTAGCGGCGGATCATCGCGTCTTCCTGGCCACCCACAGCCGCCCGGCGCCGGCGACCACGAACAGCGCCCCGACGACGATGCCGAAGGCGAGCCCGCCGCCGCCCGCGGCGATCGTCCGCACGACCATCGCGACGCCGAGGACGACCAGCAGCCCCGAGGTGAGCGTCGTCAGCTCGCGCCTCACCGGGCCACCGCCTCGACGGCCGCGGACCGCGCCGTCGCGCGGCCGGCGTCGGTCGGCTCGCTCTCGATGATCACCCGGCAGGGCCGGTCCGCCAGCACGGTCTCGAGCGCCTTGCCGAACAGGCTCGTGCCCGTGCG
>DASZVK010000028.1:0-12157 GCA_035547175.1 Solirubrobacteraceae bacterium | reverse complement strand
AGGCGGGCGTGGAGCTCGGCCGCCTCCGCCTGACGCTTGAGCGGGCGCAGCCGCAGGCGCGCCTCGCGCTCGACGTCGAGCGCCCGATCGAGGTTGTCCTGCGTGCGCTCGAGCTTGAGCTGCGCGCGGCGGCGGCGCTTGCGGTGCTTGCCCAGCCCGGCCGCCTCCTCGATCAGCAGCCGGCGGTCCTTGGGCTTGGACGTGACGATCGCCTCGACGCGGCCCTGCGAGACGACCGAGTGCATCTCCTTGCCCAGGCCCGTGTCGCTGAGCACCTCGAGCACGTCGACGAGCCGGCAGCGCGCGCCGTTGAGCCGGTACTCGCCCTCGCCGCTGCGATCCAGCCGCCGCAGGATCGAGATCTCGCCCAGCGGCAGGTCGACGCCGCCGTCGGCGTTGTCGAGCACGATCTCGACCTCGGCCGACGAGCGCGCCTGCACGCCCTTGCCGCCGCCGAAGATCACGTCCTGCATCGACTGGCCGCGGACCGCCAGCGGCGACTGCTCGCCCATCGCCCACAGCACCGCGTCGGTCACGTTCGACTTGCCCGACCCGTTGGGCCCGACGATCACGCTGACGCCCGGCCCGAACTCCAGCCGGGTGCGGTCGGGGAACGACTTGAACCCCTTGAGGGTGAGCGACTTGAGGTGCACGGTCAGGCGGCTCCGGGGGCAGAGCTTGCCTCCTCGGCCGGATGCAACGCCTCCAGCGCGACGCGCGCCGCCTCCTGCTCGGCGTGCTTCTTGGAGCGCCCCTGGCCCACGCCGACCTGCTCGTCGCCGACCAGCGCCGCGACGCGGAACGTGCGCGCGTGCGGCGGGCCCTCCTCGGCGACGACCTCGTAGACGACGACGTCGCCGTGGCGGGCGAGGCGCTCCTGCAGCGTCGACTTGAAGTCGACGGGGTTGGCGAGCGCCTCGTCGATCTCGGCGCGGAACGCCTCGACGACCGCCGCGGCGGTCCGCTCGTAGCCGGCGTGCAGGTAGCAGGCGCCGATCACCGCCTCGGTCACCGAGGCGAGCACGCGCTCGGTCTCGACCAGCGCGTCGGCGCTATGGCCGACGCCCTCGGGCGCGTTCGCCCGCAGCCGGTCGGGGATGCCGAGGCGCTCGGCGACGGCGCGGCAGGCGGGCCCGGAGACCGCCTGGGCGCGGATCTTCGTCAGGCGCCCGGCGCCGAAGCGCTCGGCCTCCAGCCGCGGGTACAGCCACGTCGTGACCGCCAGGCCGAGGACGCTGTCGCCGAGGAACGCCAGGCGCGAGTAGTTGTCCGAGCGGCGCTCGGTCCACGAGGCGTGCGTGAAGACCTGGTTGTAGAGCTCCTCGGGAAGCTCGTCGAGCAGCGTCCGCAGCGAGGCGACGCCGGCCTCAGGCGGCACCGGCCGGCGCGTGCGCGAGCACGTAGTCGACTGCCTGGCCGACCGTGTGGATCCCCGCCGCGTCCTCGTCGGGCATCGAGATCCCGAAGGAGTCCTCGAGCTCCTGGACGAGCGTGTAGAGGTCCAGCGAGTCCGCGGCCAGGTCCTCCCTGAAGCTCGTCGCCTCGTCGATCCCGCCGGGGTCCAGGTCGAGCTCGTCGGCCAGGTGGGCCCGGATCAGCGACAGCACCTCGTCACGGGTCATGCCTCGGGCACGGTAGCGGCTGGCGAGGACCGCAGCGCGCCGGCGCGCTCGAGCGCCGCGTGGGTGCGGCCGACGACGTCGCCCGAGGCGCCGCGCGCGGCGAGCAGGATCGCCTGCGAGATGCCCTGGCGCGTGAAGCGGCCGTGGGGCACGACGCCCAGGCGCCGCAGGCCGAGCAGGTAGGCGCCGCCCGGGCCCTCGGGGTCGATCTCGTCGCGCCAGGCGTCCAGCGAGGGGCGCAGCAGGCGGCCGCCGAGGCGGCTGCGCGGCGTCGCCGCGATCCGCGCGCCGAGCTCGGCCATCATCGTCTGCGAGACGCCCTCGATCACCTTCAGCGTGACGTTGCCGGTGAAGCCGTCGGCGACGACGACGTCGACGGCGCCGTCGGCGATCTCGGTCCCCTCGACGTTGCCGGCGAAGTCGATCCCGGGCGAGCAGGAGAGCGTCTCGTGGGCCTCGCGGATCAGGTCGGTGCCCTTGCTGGACTCCTCGCCGTTGGACAGCAGGCCGACGCGCGGGCGCTGCACGCCGAGCACGACCTGGGCCAGCGCCGAGCCCATGAACGCGAACTGGACGAGGTGCTCGGGCCGGCACTCGACGTTGGCGCCGACGTCGACGAGCGTCACCGGCTTGCTCGGCGTGGGGATCGGCAGCGCCAGCGCCGGGCGATGGATGCCGCGGTCGCGCTTGATGTGGACGAAGCCCGCGGCCAGCGCCGGGCCGGTCGAGCCGCCGCTGACGAGCGCCTCGCAGTCGCCGGACGCCACCGCCCGCGCCGCCTGGACGATCGACGCCTCGGGCGTCGCGCGCACCGCCCGCGCGGGGTCGGGCACCTTCGCGATCGAGACCGGGGCGTCGACGACCTCGACCCCGTCGGGCACCGCGCCGATCCTCTCGGCCGGGCCGAACAGCACCGGCGTGATGCCGTGCTCGAGCGCGATCACCGCCCCCGCGGCCACCTCGGACGGGCCCAGGTCCGCCCCGTTGGCGTCGACGGCTATCCGCACGGTGCCGGCCAGCACGCGGCGCTACGCGGCACTAGTGGTCGTGATCGTGGGTGTGCAGCTCGGGCACGGCGATGCCGTCGCCGTAGAAGCCGCACTTGGGGCACACGCGGTGCGGGCGACGGGGCGCATGGCAATGCGGGCACGCGTTGTACGTCGGAGCGCTCAGCTTGTGCTGCGAGCGGCGCTTGTTCGTGCGGCTGTGCGACTGCTTCTGCTTGGGGACGGCCATGACGAGGGTGGAAGGATAGCCGCACCGGATGGACGTTCGCGCGATGCGACAGGACGACCTCGCGGCGGTCGAGGCCGTCTGCGAGGAGGCGCTGTGGGGACCGCCCCCGCCCGACGTGCTGCCGTGGTGGCGGCGGCGCCGCGTCGAGCACCTGCTGGAGACCGACCCGCGCGGCTGCTGGGTGGCCGCCGACGGGCAGGGGGCGCTGACCGGCGCCGCGATCGGGATCCGCCGCGGGGGGCTGTGGGGCCTGTCGCTGCTGGCCGTCGTGCCCGAGGCGCAGGGCCGCGGCGTCGGGCGCGCGCTGCTGGAGCGAGCGCTCGCCTACGGCGACGACTGCCGGGCCGGGATGATCGTCTCCTCCGAGAGCCCGGCGGCGATGCGGCTCTACGCCCGCGCGGGGTTTGCGCTGCGCCCCTGCGTGGCGCTGTCCGGGGCGCCGCGCTTCGTTCCCGAGCGGCCGGCGACCGTGCGCGACGGCGAGCCCGCCGACCTGCGCTGGATGGACGCCGTCGCGCGGCGCGCCCGCGGCGCGCCCTACGCGGCCGAGCTGGCGCTGTGGCTGCGCTTCGGCGGGCGCCTGCACGCCGCCGAGGGCCGCGGCTTCGCCGTCGGCTTGCACTCGATGCTGATGGTGCTGGCCGCCGACGACGAGGACGTCGCCGCCGACCTGCTGCGATCGTTCCTGGCGACCGCGCCGCGCGGCGCCGAGCTCGGCGTGCACCACGTCCCGGCCGGCCACGACTGGGCGATCCGCGTCGGCCTCGACGCCGGCCTCGCGCTGTCCCCGACGGGCGCGCTGTTCGTGCGCGGCGAGCCCGGGCACCTCGCGCCCTACCTGCCCAACGGCGCGTTCCTCTAGCCGCGCAGGCGCCCGAGCTAGAGCTCGAGCTCGCGCAGCTTCGCCCAGCGCGGGTCGGGCTCGGCCTCGTGGCGATGCCCGGGGCCGGCCTCGGCGAGGTCGGCGCCGCACACCGGGCACAGCCCGGCGCAGTCCTCGCGGCAGAGCACCTGCGCCGGCAGCGCGAGCGCGAACGCGTCGCGGGCCCAGGCGGCGAGGTCGAGCACGTCGCCGTGCACGTACGGGCTCGAGAGATCGTCGCCGCCGCCCGGCTGGTCGATCTCGCGCGCGTCGACGGCGACCTGCGGGGCGGCGTCGCGCAGGCAGCGCATGCAGGGCCCCGACAGCGACGCCGTGAAGCGCAGGCGCAGGCTGTGCCCGGCGCCCGTCATCCGCGCCACGTCGAGCGTGACCGGAACGAGCGCGGGGACGGAGTCGTAGCGCTGGCCGCCGAGCTCGAGGGAGCCGAGCGCCGTCTCGAGCGCCAGGCGCCGCCCCTCGCCGGGCTTGAGGCGCAGCCGTCCGATGTCCAGCGAATCGGTGCGGCTCATGCCTCCAGGCTAGATGCCGTGCTCGCCCTCGCGCCCGGCGTCGCGGGCCAGCTCGCGCTTGACCACCTTGCCGGTGCCGTTGCGCGGCAGCGCGTCGACGAAGTGCACGTCGCGCGGGACCTTGAAGCGCGCGAGGTTGTCGCGGACGTAGGCCTTCAGCGCCTCGGCCGTCGGCGGCTCGGCGCCCGCGCGCACGACGACGTAGGCGACGAGCCGCTGGCCGAACGCGCCGTCGTCGGCGCCGACGACGGCGCACTCCTCGACGCCGGGATGGTGGGCGAGCAGGTCCTCGACCTCGCGCGGGAAGACGTTCTCGCCGCCGCTGACGATCATCTCGTCGTCGCGGCCGTCGACGAACAGGCGGCCCTCGTCGTCGAGGTGCCCGACGTCACCCGAGCCGAGCAGCCCGTCGACGACCGGCTTGCCGCCGCCGCCCGTGTAGCCCTCGAAGACCATCTCGTTGGTGACGAAGATGCGGCCGGTCTCCCCCGGCGCGACCTCGCGGCCCTCGGCGTCCAGCAGCCGCACGACCGTGCCGCGCGGCGGGCGCCCCGCGGTGCCCGGCGCAACGCGCAGGTCGGCCGGGCCGGCCACGGACGCCCACGCCACCTCGGTCGAGCCGTAGAGGTTGTAGAGCACGTCGCCGAAGCGGTCCATCACGTCGATCGCGAGCCGGCCGGGCAGGGCGCTGCCGCTGACGGCGACCACGCGCAGCGACGAGCAGTCGTGGCGCTCGAGCGCGTCGTCGGGCAGCTCGAGGATGCGCTGCAGCATCACCGGGACGACGATCAGCGCCGTCGCGCGGTGCCGCGCGATCGCCTCGAGCATGCCCTCGGGGTCGAAGTGCCGGCGCAGGACGAGCGTCGAGCCGAGCGCCATGCCGAGCGTGAAGTGCGCCAGGCCCCAGCTGTGGAACAGCGGCGCGGCGATCATCGTCGGCTCGCCGGCCCGCAGCGGGATCACGTCGAGCAGCGCCGCGGCCGGGTCCAGCGAGTGCGGCTGATGGCGGCCGGCGCCCTTGGGCGCGCCGGTCGTGCCGCTGGTGAGGATCACGACGCGCCCGCGCGAGGCGGGCGGCCTCAGGTCCCAGTCCTCGCCGGCGGCGATCAGGTCGTCGAGCAGCGGCGCGTCGGCGGCGGTGTCCTCGGAGTGCCAGGCGACGAAGCGCCGGCGGCCGGCGGACGCCTCGGCGACCAGCCCGGAGAACTCGGCGTCGGCGATGATCGCCGCCGGGCCCTCGGCGCGCACGACCTCGGCGATCTGGGGCCCGGCGAAGGCGGTGTTGAGGTAGAGCGCGTCGACGCCGAGCTTGGAGCAGGCGACGACGGCCTCGACGAAGCCGCGGTGGTTGCGGCACATGATCGCCACGCCGTCGCCGGGGCCGAGGCCCTCGGCCGCCAGCGAGCGGGCGAGCGCGTTCGTGCGGCGGTGGACCTCGGCGAACGTCAGCGTGCCGCGGTCGTCGTGGACCGCCGGGGCGTCGGGCCGGCGCAGCGCCGAGACGGTGTAGCCGCCGGCCGGGGTCGGGCCCCAGGCGCGCATCGTCCGCGCCACGCGGGCGACGACGACCGGGCTCTCGGGCGCGAGCACGCCGCAGCGGGCGAGGACGCGGGCCGTGAACAGCTTGCCCGCGGCGAGGTCGAGGAGGCTCACGCCACCAACGTAGTTCTTCCGTCCGACGGCGCGCATACGTTTGGCTCCGAACCATGGAGGCTGCCACCCCTCTCCCCTTCGCGCAGGTCAGGGTCGTCGGCGACGCGCTGCGCGTCGACGGCCTCGTCGTCGACGACGAGTGCGCCGTCCGCCAGGCCGCCGAGGCCGACGACCCGGCGCGCTTCGTCTCCGACGCGATCGCGATCGGCGCCCGCGTGCTGGACCGCGAGCAGGCCGGCGCCAACGCCGAGTTCGTCCGGGCCGAGTTCGAGAGGGCGGCCTCCGAGCTCAACGTCCAGTTCGTCGAGCGCGCCCGCGCCGTCGCCGAGGGCATGAGCACGGTCATCACCCGCCACTTCGGCGACGAGTCCAGCGAGGCGGTCCAGCACAAGGTCCGCCAGGTCGTGCACGAGGTCTCGCTGGAGATGCAGCGCCAGCTGCGCGCCGAGCTGCTCTCCGAGGGCGAGCAGAACCCGCTGGCGCAGTTCCACCTGCGCCAGGTCGCGCTCCAGCAGCAGGCGGCGAAGGCCCAGTCCGAGCAGATGGCCGCGCTGCACGAGAAGCTCGAGGCGACGCGCCTGGAGATCGAGCGGCTGCGGGCCGAGAGGCAGAGGCTCGAGGCGGTCGAGGCCGAGCGCGAGCGCGGCACCGCGAAGGGCCGCACGTTCGAGGAGGAGGTCGCCGAGGCGATCGACGCGATCGCGCTCGCCCAGGGCGACGTGGCCGAGGCCGTCGGCGACCGGCTCGAGGCCGGCCGCAAGGTCGGCGACGTCGTCGTCGCGATCGACGCCGCCAACGGGCCCGCGCGCGGGCGGATCGTCTTCGAGGCCAAGAACACGCAGCTCTCGCGGCCGCGGATGCACCACGAGCTCGACGACGCGCTGGCCGAGCGCAACGCCGACTTCGCCGTGCTCGTCGTCGCCTCCGACGAGAAGCTGCCGGCGCGCACGCACCAGCTGCGCGAGTACCACGGCGACAAGATGGTCGTCGTCTACGACCCCGAGCAGGGGCCGCTCGCGCTCCAGGTCGCCTACTCGCTCGCCCGCGCGCGCGTGCGACTGCGCAAGGCCGACGCCGGCGACGTCGTCGACCTCGAGGCGATCCGGGCGGGCGCCGAGCGCGCGATCCAGTCGCTCGCCGAGGTGCAGAAGATCAAGCAGCAGCTCACGCACTCGCGCAGCGCCGCCGACAAGGCCGAGGAGCTCGTCGACGCGATGGCGGCGACGGTCAGGGCCAACCTGGCCGAGATCGAGCAGCTCGTCGCGGCCGCCGCCGCGGGCGGCCCGGCCGAGCCGGCCTAGACGGTCGCGAGGCGACGGCGGTCGGGCGCCTCGCCCTGGGCGTAGCGGGCGACGCCGCGCAGGTGCGCGGCGAGGCTGCGCGCCTCGATCACGGTGACGCCCTCGCGCACGACGGCGCGGCGCTCGGCCTCAGCGCGGCACAGCACGAGCACTCCCGTCACGTCGGCTCCCAGCCAGCCCGCGGCGATCGCCGCCTGCTCGCGCGCGGCGCGCAGCCACGCCTGCGGCGGGTGCGCCGCGGACCCCTCGCCGGGCTGCGAGCGCACGGTCAGCGCGAAGGCGCCGCCGGGACCGGTCACGAGGTGGTCGACGACGCCCCGGCCGGTGTCGAGCCCGCCCAGCACGGCCCAGCCCTCGCGCTCGAGCGAGGCGAGCGTGCCCTCGACCGAGGGCTCATCCTCCGGAGAGCGGCGTGGCGCCAGGAGCACGTGGCTCATATCGGCACGAGCTACCCGCGGCATGAGCGCCGAAAACCCGCCTGCAGCGGGCCCGTGCGGCTCGCGGCGCAGGCCTGCGCCCGCGCCGGGGTCAGCCGACCTCGACCTCGTCCTTGCCCTGCAGGCGCTCGCGGCCGCGCTGGACGGCCGCGATGAACTTCGAGAGGTTGACCTCGAGCGTGTTGAGGATCTCGTCGGCGTAGTCCTCGGCGCCGAGCCGGATCTCGCGCTCGCGGGCGCGCGCGTCCTCGACGATGTCCTCGGCGGCGCGCTCGGCCTGCTTGGTGACCTCCTCCTGGCTGACGAGCTGCGCCTGGCGCTCGCGCGCCTCCTTGACGATCCGCTCGGCCTCGCGCTTGGCCTCGGCGAGCATCTCCTGGCGCTCCTTGACGATCCAGCGCGCCTGCTTGATCTCCTCGGGGATCGTCGCGCGCATCTGGTCCAGGATGTCGTAGATCTCCTCCTTGTCCACGCGCACCTGGTCGGTCAGCGGCACCGGCTTGGCGTTGTGGACGAGATCGTCGAGCTTGTCGATGAGGACCAGGACGTCCATGGCTCAGTTAGTTTCGCCGCCGGGTCAGACGTTCCTTCAGCGCCGCGGCCACCGGCGCGGGCACCATGTCGTCCAGGTCCCCGCCGAAGGTCGCCAGCTCCTTGACCCCGCTCGAGCTGAGGAAAGAGTACTGCGGCCCGGACATCAGGTACACCGACTCGATGTCCTCGGCCTGCGTGCGGTTGAGCTGGGCCATCTCGAGCTCGTACTCGAAGTCCGAGATCGCGCGCAGGCCCTTGACGATCGCCCTCGCCCCGACCCGCCGCGCGAACTCGACGACGAGCGTGTCGAACGGCTCGACGCGGACGTTGCCCAGGTCGGTGGTCGCCTGCTCGATGAACGCGATCCGCTCCTGCGCGGAGACCAGCGGCGGGTTCTTGCGCACGGAGATGTTCACGACCGCCACGACGACGGTGTCGGAGAGGCGCGCCGCGCGCGCGATCACGTCGAGGTGGCCGTTGGTGACCGGGTCGTAGGAGCCCGGGCAGAGGCAGATGCGGGGGTCAGTCGCCATGGATGCGTATCAGGGTGTCGCCGTAGCGGCGCTCGAAGGTCAGCGGCAGGTCGATCGCAAGCGGCGCGCGCCGGTCGCTCTCGGCCACGACCCGCGCCCCGGGCGCGAGCACCGGCCGCAGGTGGAGCTGGGCGCCGAGCCGCGTCGCGTCGCGGTACGGGGGGTCCAGGAAGACCAGATCGTATGCGTCGTCGGCCTCGCGCACATAGCGCAGCGCGTCGACGCGGCGCACGTCGGCCTCCAGGCCGAGCGCGTCGAGGTTCGCGCGCAGGGCCCGCAGCGCCGCCGGGGCGCGCTCGACGAAGGTCGCGCGCGCCGCCCCGCGCGAGAGCGCCTCGATCCCCAGCGCCCCCGATCCGGCGAACAGGTCCAGCACGGCGGCGCCGGTCACGTCGCCGAGCACGCTGAAGAGCGCCTCGCGCACGCGGTCCGACGTCGGCCGCGTCGCCGACCCGGCCGGGGCGATCAGGCGGCGGCCGCCGAGCGTGCCGGCGACGACCCTCATGCCGCCAGCGGCAGCGCCTCCCGCTCGCCCAGCGCATCGGCGAGCAGGGCGTGCTCGGGCGCCTCGAGCCCCGGGTCGGCGCGCAGGACGTCGACGGCGCGGGCGTGGGCGCGCTCGAGCAGCGGGGCGTCGTCGGGCAGGCGGGCGAAGCGAAAGCGCGCCAGGCCCGACTGGCGCGTGCCGGTCAACTCGCCCTCGCCGCGCAGCTCGAGGTCGATCTCGGCCAGGCGGAAGCCGTCGTCGTGCTCGGCCAGCGCGCGCAGCCGCGGCGACTCGGCGGGCCCGAACAGCAGGCACAGCGACGCCTGCGTGCCGCGGCCGACGCGCCCGCGCAGCTGGTGGAGCTGGCTGATGCCGTAGCGCTCGGCGTCCTCGACGACCATCACGGTCGCGTTGGGGACGTCGACGCCGACCTCGATCACGGTCGTCGCGACGAGCACGTCGGCCCCGCCGGCGGCGAACGCGGCCATCGCCTCCTGCTTCTCGCGCGGGCGCATCTGGCCGTGCATCAGCACGACGCGGAAGTCGCGCAGCTCGCCGTCGCGCAAGCGCTCGAACTCGGCCGTCGCGGCGCGCGCCTGGAGCGCCTCGGACTCCTCGACCAGCGGGCAGACGACGAACGCCTGGCGCCCGGCGCGCAGCTCCTCGCGGATGCGCTCGTAGGCGCGCGCCCGCTCGCGCTCGCCGGAGACGACGTGCGTGGCGATCGGCCGGCGCCCGCGCGGCAGCTCGCGGATCGTCGTCACGTCGAGCGCGCCGAACGACGCCAGCCGCATCGTGCGCGGGATCGGCGTGGCGGTCATGTGCAGCACGTGCGGGGCGAGGCCGCCCGCGCCCTTGGCGTCGAGCGCCGCGCGCTGGCGCACGCCGAAGCGGTGCTGCTCGTCGACGACCGCGACCGCGAGGTCGGCGAACTCGACGGCGTCCTCGATCAGCGCGTGCGTGCCGACGACCAGCGCCAGCTCGCCGCTCGCCAGGCGGCCGAGGATTTCGCGGCGGCGCGCGCCGGGCGTCGAGCCGGTCAGCAGCGCGGCGGGCACGAGACCCAGTCCCCACCCGCCCATCAGCGCCTGCAGCGTCGCGAAGTGCTGCTCGGCGAGCGTCTCGGTCGGCGCCATCAGCGCCGCCTGGCGGCCGTGCTCGACGGCGCGCAGCATCGCGTGCAGCGCGACGACCGTCTTGCCCGAGCCGACCTCGCCCATCAGCAGGCGCTGCATCGGCCGCTCGCGCGCGAGGTCGGCGTCGATCTCGGCCATCGCGGCGAGCTGGTCGCGCGTCGGCGCGAACGGGAGCTGCTCCTCGCGCCACGCGCGGCTCAGCGTCGGCGCGTCGGCGAGCGCGGGCGCCGCCAGCTCGGCGCGCCGCTGGGCGCCGAGCCGGATCTGCAGGAGCTGGTCGAGCAGCAGCTCGTCGAAGGCGAGCCGCGCCCTGCCGCCCTCGTGGTCGGAGAAGTGGGCGGCGTCGTAGGCGGCGGCGACGTCGGGCAGCTGCTCGGCCGCCCGCAGCCGCGCCGGCAGCCGCTCGACCTCGTCGCGCACGGCCTCGCGGTGCTCGCGCACGAGCGCGAGGATCTGCGTCGACGTGATGCCCTTCGTCGCCGGGTACTGGGCGACGGCGTCGCCGACCGCGACGACCTCCTCGGTCGGCGCGTGGTGCGAGACGCGGAAGCGGTTGCGGGCCTGGTAGGCGCCGGCCAGCATCAGGCGCGTGCCGGGCGCGTAGGCGCGCGCCAGCCACGGCTGGTTGAAGAACGTCGCCTTCATCGCGCCCGTCTGGTCGAACACGGTCGCCTCGACGAGCGGCTTCATCCCGCGCCGCCGCACGGGGCGGGTGGCGATCGCGCGCACCTCGACGAGCACGGTCGCGGTCTCGCCGGGCTCGAGGCGGTCGATCGTGCGCGCCTCCCCCGTTCCCCGCGGCAGGTGGTCGAGCAGGTCGCCGACCGTGTGCAGCTCGAGCGCCTGCGCCGCCTCGCGCAGGCGGGCGTGGCGCAGCGCCAGCGGCCGCTCGAGGCGCGACGGCCGCGGCCAGCGCACGGGAGCGCGCAGCAGCTCCTCGACGTCGACCTCGTGGCTGCCGGCGAACGCGCGCACGGACCCGATGGTCGCAGAGCCCGCGGATGCGCAGCCCGCCCGCGGCGTGGGCTGCACGAGGCACGCATGTGGGGCGTTTCGCAGCCCAGGCGCCGGTGTTGCCCGCGCGATCGCGTCGCGGGCGGCAGCGCCCTGCCTGGCCCCGGCTCGCCGGCGGCGCCTACCCGGCGGCGAGCAGCCACCACCAGCTCGGCTGGCCGCCGCGCGAGAGCTCCAGCTCGACCCCGGCGGGCGCGAGCGCGCGCACGCGCTCGTCGGCCAGCGGCGCCCCGTCGCCGGCGATGCAGGTGATCGGCCCGGCGCCGTCGGCCAGGCCGGCGAGCACCGCGCCCAGCGTCCGCTCCGGGTCGCCCCAGGCGACGAGCTCGTCGCCGACGTAGCCGACGGCGTCGCCGACGGCCCAGCGGCCGGCGGGATCCTCGCGCGCCGCGTGAGCGACGCCGCCCGTGCGCAGCGCCCGCAGCGCCGCGTCCATCGCGGCGGCGTTGGCGCGCGCGTCGCGCTCGGGGTCGAGCGCGAGCGCGACGGCCAGGCCCGCCTGCTGGGAGGTCGTCGGCACGACGGCCGCGACCTTGTCGGACAGCTCGGCCGCGCGCTCGGCGACCAGCACGACGTCGGCGCCGTTGGGCAGCACGACGACCTGCTCGGCGCGCGCGGCGTGGATCCCGGCCAGCAGCTCGAAGGTCGACGGGCTGAGCGTCGGGCCGCCGTCGACGACGAACACGCCCAGGCTCTCGTAGAGCGCGCGCATCCCCGCGCCCGAGGCGACGGCCAGCGCGGCGCAGCGGGCGCGCGGCGGCGCCCGCGCGGTATCGCGATCGGCGGCCTGGCGCTCGGCCCGGCGGACGACC
>DASZVK010000027.1:0-2301 GCA_035547175.1 Solirubrobacteraceae bacterium | reverse complement strand
GCGTGCGTTTCGCAGCCCACCGCGACCGGACAAGGCGCTCAGACGACGCGATGGTCGTCGCGGCGCAGCGCGTCGGTGAACCGCCGGGGCACGCGCGCGTCCTCGCCCTCCTCCCAGAGCGTGACCACGACCAGCTCGCGGCCCTCCGGTCGGCACACGTAGACGAGGTCGCGCAGCTCACGGTCGCGGACGAGCACCTCGCCGCGCGGGCCGCGCTCGATGCGCCCGGCGGCATGCGCGAGCGCCACCCGCGAGGCGACCTCGGTGCGGGCGTCGAGCGTCCCGCGCACGCGCTGGCGGAAGCGCTCGGAGGCGTGGTCGGTGACGGCGACCAGAGGAGCGCCGGAGGCCGCCACGTGGCCGGCCGGCCGGACGCTCACGCCTCGAACAGCAGCTGCTCGAGCCCGACCACCGGCGAGCGCTCCAGCGAGCCGACCCTGCGGCAGGCCAGCACGACGCCGGGCATGAACGAGGCGCGGTCGAGCGAGTCGTGGCGGATCGTCAGCGTCTCGCCGACGCCGCCGAGGATGACCTCCTGGTGGGCGACCAGGCCGGGCAGGCGGACCGAGTGGATCGGCATGTCGCCCTCCATCATCTCCGCCGTACGCCTGGCGGTGCCGCTCGGCGCGTCGAGCTTGCCGTCGTGGTGCAGCTCGACGATCTCGGCCTTCGCCATGTGCCTGGATGCCTCGGCGGCGAAGCGCATCATCAGCACCGCGCCGATCGCGAAGTTCGGGGCGAAGAAGACGTTGGCGCCCGTCAGCCCCCGCACCTCCTCCAGCGACCACCCCGACGAGCCGACGACGGCGTGCACGCCGGCGGCGACCGCCGCGCGCACCGCCGGCACGACCGCGTCGGGCGTGGTGAAGACGACCAGCACGTCGGCGTCGCCGAGCACGTCCTCGACGGCCGTCCCGAGCGCCGGATCGGCGCGGCCCGTCAGCGTCAGCCCGTCGGCGCCCTGGATCGCCTCGCAGACGAGGCGGCCCATGCGCCCGGCGGCGCCGGCCACGGCGACGCGCACGGCGTCGCCGGCCACCTACGCCGCCTCCGCCAGCGCCGGCGAGATCGGCTCCAGCGCGCGCCGGAACGCCGCCTCGTCGCCGCCGATGCCGGCGGCGCTCAGGCGCTCGGGCGCGAACAGCTCCGCGGCCAGCTCGGCGAGGTCGTCGTGCGTGACCGCCTCGATGCGCTCGACCACCTCGTCGACGCTCAGCAGCGGTAGCTCGCCGAGCACCGAAGCGCCGAGGCGGTTCATGCGCGACGCGGTCGACTCGAGCGACAGCACCATCCGGCCCTTGACGTTCTCCTTCGCGCGCGCCAGCTCGTCGGGCGTCGCCGGCTCCTCGCGCAGGCGCTCGAGCTCGCGGCCGACGACCTCCAGCGCCGCGCCGACGTTCTCGGGCCGCGTGCCGAGGTACAGGCCGACCTGGCCGATGCCGCGATACAGCGACTGGAACGAGTAGACCGAGTAGGCCAGGCCGCGGCGCTCGCGCACCTCCTGGAACAGGCGCGAGGAGGACGTGCCGCCGAAGACGTTGTCGAGCACGCGCAGCGCGTAGCGCCGCTCGTCGTCGCGCGCCGGCCCGGGCGCGCCGAGCGCCAGGTGGACCTGCTCGGTCGGCTTGACGACGTACAGCCGCCGCGCGGGCGCCGGCTCCGGCGGGTCGGGCTGCGCCGGCGGCGCCAACCCGACGCGCTCGGCCTGCGCCCTGCGGACCATGCCGACGAGGTCGTCGTGGTCGACGTTGCCGGCCGCGGCGACGACGACGTTGCGCGGGACGTAGCGCTCGCGGTGGAAGGCCAGCAGCCCCTCGGCCGAGACGCCGCGCACGACGTCGGCGCGGCCGATCACCGGTCGGCCGAGCGGGTGGTGGCCGAACAGCGCGTCGCCGAGCACGTCGAAGACCTTGTCCTGCGGGTCGTCCTCGTACATCGCGATCTCCTCGAGGACGATCTCGCGCTCGTTGTCGAGGTCGTCGGCGGCAAAGCGCGGTCGCCAGACCATGTCGGCCATCACGTCGAAGGCCTCGGCGAGGTGCTCGTCGATCACCCGCGTGTAGACCGACGTCGTCTCCTTGCCGGTGCCGGCGTTGATCTCGGCGCCCATCGCGTCGAAGAGCTGGTCGATCTCCAGCGACGCGTAGCGGGCCGTGCCCCGGAAGAGCATGTGCTCGACCAGGTGCGACAGGCCCGCCTGCTCGTCGGACTCGCCGACCGAGCCGGTGCCGATCCAGACGCCGAGCGCCACGGATCGCACCGAGTCCATGTGCTCGGAGACGACCCGGACGCCCGAGTCCA
>DASZVK010000026.1:0-1830 GCA_035547175.1 Solirubrobacteraceae bacterium | reverse complement strand
AGCTGGCAGGCGTACTGGGTGTAGGTCGCGGCGTGGCTCGCGGCGGGGAGAAGGAGCGCGAGGGCGGCGGCGAGGAAGAGGGCGGGTCGTACGGGCACGGAACCTCCTTGGTTCGTCTGGTATGGCTATCTGAGTAATAGGCGACGACCGCTGCGTACTCACCACTTCGGAAACAGTCATTGGACGGGGATATGAGACGCAATCGCCGCGGGGCGGGCTCGCAGGGGGCGTCCGTAGAATCGGCTGCCCATGTGGAGCCGCGTTCCCCGGATCGGGCCGGAGGCCTATGCGCGCGTCGCCGCCGCCGCGCTGGCCATCCTCGCCGTGATCGTCTTCACGGGGGCGGCCGTGCGCCTGACCGGCTCCGGCCTCGGCTGCCCGACGTGGCCGAAGTGCCACGGCCACTTCGTCACGACCGAGCTCAGCTCGCACGGGTGGATCGAGTACGGCAACCGCCTCGTGACGGGCGTCGTGTCCGTCCTGGCGATCCTCGCGGCGCTCGGCGCCTTCCTGCGCCGCCCGTTCCGGCGCGACCTGGCGATCCTCGGCCTGCTGCTGCCGCTGGGCGTCATCGTGCAGATCGGCCTCGGCGGCCTGTCCGTGCTCTACGGCCTCGCGCCCGGCTGGGTGATGGCGCACTTCGCCACCAGCCAGGCGATCCTCGCGGCCGCCGTCGCCCTCGCCTGGCGCGCGCGCTCGGAGCCGGGCGCGATGCCGAGCCAGCCCCGGCGCCTCGTGCTGGCCGTGCGCACGCTGCTCCCGCTCGCGGCCTGGGTGCTGTTCGTCGGCACCGTCGCGACCGCCGCCGGCCCGCATCCCGGCGCGTCGGGCGACGAGGTCGTCACGCGCCTGGACTTCCACGGCGGCAACACGCTCGACTGGGTGGTCCACTGGCACGGCCACTTCGCCGAGCTGCTCGGCGTCGTCGCGGTCGCCGTCTGGCTCTACGCCTGGCGCCTGCGGGCGCCGTGGACGCTGCGCGCGCCGCTGACCACCGTCTGCTGCCTGCTCGCCGCCCAGGGCGTGGTCGGCTTCGTCCAGTACGACAACCGCCTGCCCGCGGGGCTGGTCTGGGTCCACGTCGTCCTGGCGACGTGCACGTGGCTGTCGGTGCTGTGGTCGGTGGCCGCCGCCGGGCGGCTTCAGGTCAGCCCGCGCGAGGCGAGCCAGTCGAGCACGACGCCGAGCGCCTCGCGGTTGTTGGACTCCCACATCAGCCCGTGACCGTTGCCGCAGACGCCGCGGTCGGCCAGCCGGACGAGGTCGACGTCGCAGCCCGCGCCGCGCAGGAACTCGACCAGCTCGCCGTCGAAGGCGGCGAACGGCGAGCACTCGGACGTCACCACCGCGATCGGCGCCGCCGAGACGTTCGCCAGTCGCCGCGGCGAGCCGTCGCGCAGCTCGGCCGGGTCGGCGACGGGCGGGTCGTAGGCCAGCGGCGCCGCGGTCAGGCCCCAGTCCAGCGACACGCCCATCGTCTCGTTGACCGCGAACGGCGGGCCCATCACCTCGATCGCGACGTGCGCGCGGACCAGCTCGGGCCGCGCGTCGGTCGTCATCCAGCCCGTCGGGCCGCCGGCCGAGTGCGTGACCAGGATCGCCGGGCCGATGCGGTCCAGCAGCTCCGCGCCGCGGCGCCCCTCGAGCGCGTGCGCCGCGGGGAAGTCGGCCAGCATCGGGCCGGCGCCGGCGAGGAACGCCAGCAGCACCGGGTCCTCGTCGCCGCCGGTCCCGGGCCACTGCTCCTGGACCGGCTCGGGCCGGAACAGCGCCGCCGCGGCCGCGTAGGGCATCGGCGGCAGCATCGGCCCGAGCACGTCCGGGTGGAAG
>DASZVK010000025.1:0-3152 GCA_035547175.1 Solirubrobacteraceae bacterium | reverse complement strand
GCCCGACCAGCGGCGCGCGTCACCTCAGCCAGCGGTCGCGGTCGCCGGGGCGCCGACGGGTCCGGGTCCGGGCGTAGATCCGCGAGCCGCGCAGCGCGAGCATCGCGACGATGGCGACGATGCCGAGGACGCCGCCCTGGTGGTGGCCCGTCCCGAACAGCACATGGTGCATGCGTCGAGCATCGCAGGTCCGGACCGCCGGCCTACCCCAGCGGCGACCACGCCCGGCCAAGCGCAGGTCGCCGGCGCGCGCATGAGAGGACGATGAGAGCGGATAAGAGAACCGTGAAGATCGCTCGCGGGTCGCCGAGCAGGATGGAACCCTGCCGGGCATGGCACGCAAGACGCTCGTCTCGATCGCCGTGGCCCTCGTGGCGGCGGTGGGCACGACCACGGTCGCACAGGCCCATCAAGGGCCCGGCCGCGGCTTCCTGAAGACCTATCCCGTCGCGTCGCGCCTGTGCGCGAAGGCGGCGGCGGGCAAGCTCCCGGCGAGCCTCCAGGGCTCGGCGGCGCAGATCACGGCTGCATGCACGACGCTGCAGTCGAGCCTGAAGACCGCCAAGGACACCTACAACGCGGCCGTGGCCCCGCTCCAGCAGCAGGCCAAGGACGCGATCAACGCGCTCAGGACCGCCTGCCAGCAGGCCAAGGCGGCCAACGACTGGAACGCGTGCAAGGCCGCGTGGGACACCGCGCGCGCGAAGCTGACCGACATCGCCAAGCAGGCGAAGGCCGCGCAGAAGGCCTACCACCAGGCCGTCGAGGCGGCCCGCAAGGCCTTCTGGGCCACGGTCAAGCCGCTCTACCCGGCCGCGACGCCGGACAAGACCACGACGACGACGCCGGCCGCGACGCTGCCGAAGCTTCCGGCCCAGTCGCTGCTCGGCCTCGCGTTCGGCCGCCACTTCGAGGCGACCGGCCACCGGCACGGCCACCACTGAGCCGGCTCAGCGCTCCCAGCTGCGACCCCGGGCGGCGGACCGCCTCCCGGGGTCCGGCAGGAGCAGCCCCAACGCGGCGTTGACGGCGCTGACGATCACCGCCGCCAGCACGCCCCACCAGAACGTCCGGATCTCGAAGGCCGGGACGATCCAGTCCGTCAGGTACAGCATCAGGACGTTGAGCAGGAAGTAGGCGATCCCGAGCGTCACGAGGATGAACGGGATCGACAGCACGGCGAGCACCGGCTTGATCCACGCGTGGACGGCCGTGAACACCGCCGCGGCGATCAGCAGCGTCCACCAGCGATCGCCGTAGGTCACGCCGCGCAGCAGCCACGCGGCGACGAACAGGGCGGCGACGTTGGACGCCCAGCGGATGGCGAGCGCTCGGCCGATGCGCCGAGGCTACCGCTCCGGCCGGGCAGGCGGGGCTTGACGGACTTCGCCGTGCGGGTAGCCTCGCGGTCCATGCCCTTCCCATCTGAGTCAGACGGCATCCACGACCCCGCGTTCGACCCGCTGATCGAGGCCGGCGAAGGCGAGGCCGAGGGCTTCGAGCTGGCCGAGCAGGACCTCATCCAGCACGCCAGCCACGGCGACGAGCACGGCACCGGGATCATCACCCAGCACGCCGGCGACCTCGACGAGGAGGACGCCGGCTCGGTCTACGGCGAGGCCGACGACGCCGAGTGGGACGACTACGACGAGGGCGAGGACGACGAGGAGCCCGAGCGCGGCGACGGCAACCGGGACGACGACGAGGAGTCCGACCTCGACGACCTCGAGGAAGAGGACGAGGACGAGGACTAGCCGAGCACGCGCTGCGCGATGCCCGCGATCGTCCGCTCGCCGTACTCGACCGAGGGCGATCCGGTCGTCAGCACGGCCACCGCGATCCGGCGGTGGCCCCTGCGCAGCAGCGCGATCTGGCTGGCGATCGCCGGCCGCCACTGCCCGTGGGCCATCGCCCCCGGCCGCCAGCCGCCCTTGAAGTAGGCGCGCATCCGGTGGCGCCTGGCCACCGCCGCGATGCCCCAGCTCTGGTCGGGGACGATCGACTTGAGCAGGCCCATCCCGTACGGCCGATGGCGCTCGGGCAGCAGCGACGCCATGTGCAGGAACAGCCGCGCCTGGTCGATCGCGGTCAGCCGAGCCTCGCTCCAGAAGCCCGCCGCCTCGAAGTGGTTCATGTGCGCGAGCGCCGCGACGCGCAGCAGCGCCGCGTCGCCGCCGACCATCTCGTAGACGGCCGACGCCGCGTCGTTGTCGGACTGCGTGATCATCGGGCGCAGCAGCGCCTTCTCGGCGCTCGTCAGGCGCCGGTGGGCCGCGCGGCGCAGCGCGGCGACGAGCAGCATCGCCTTCGACACGCTCGCCGAGCGGTGCTGCGTGCGCACCGCGAGGCCCGAGACGTGCCCCTCGGGATCGAGCACGGCGAACGAGACGACGCCCTGGCGCGAGCGCGCGAACGCGCGCGCCGCGGCGACGCCCTTCTGCGTGTAGAGCACCGGCGCGCGGGCGTCCGCCGCCCCCGGCAGGAGCGCGATCGCCCCGGACGCCGCGACGAGCGCCACGGGCGCCCCGAGCGCTCTCATCCGGCCGATCGGCGACCGGCCACCAGGGCCAGCAGGCGCTCGAGGTCGCGCTCGTCGTTCCAGGCGCCGACCGAGGCGCGGACCCATGGCAGGCCCGGGAACGCGCGCGCCGTCACGCCCGCCGCGGCCATCCGCTCGACCTCCGCCTGGGGGTCCTGCGAGCGCCACGAGACGAGCGTCGTCGCCCCGCGCGGCTGCACCTCCAGGCCGGCGGCGGCGAGCTCGTCGGCGAGCGAGGCCGCCAGCGTCCGCGCACGCTCCCAGACGCCCTCCCAGCCGGCCTCGGCGAGCGTGCGCGCGGCGGCCAGCGCGGCGCTCGCCGCCTCCAGCGACAGCGACGGCGCGTCGAACGCGCGCGCGTCGGGCCACGGGACGGCGTCGAGCCCGGCCGAGACGTCGACGAGGTTGACGTAGGTGGTGCCCCATGGGCTCAGGCGCTCGCGCCAGGCGGGGGAGACCCAGAGCATCCCGGTCCCGATCGGGCCGCACATCCACTTCTGCCCCGACCCGGCGTAGAACGCGCATCCGAGCGACGTCACGTCGACGTCGACGGCCCCGGCGCCCTGGGCGCCGTCGAGCAGGACCGGGATGCGCTCGGCCAGCTCGGCGGGGA
>DASZVK010000024.1:0-2157 GCA_035547175.1 Solirubrobacteraceae bacterium | reverse complement strand
TCGTGTCGAGATCCGGCCGGCGCTCGGCGACGGCCGGGCGCCCGCCGCGCGGGACGTGCGCCGCGCCTCGCGCCTCAGCCTGGCGGTCGGAGCGGCGGCGGCCGCGCTCGCCGCGCTGACCCGGAGGCGGCGATGAGGGGGGCGCTGCTCGTCGCCGGCACGCACTCCGACGCGGGCAAGTCCGTCGTCGTCGCCGGGATCTGCCGGTGGCTCGCGCGCCAGGGCGTGCGCGTGGCCCCGTTCAAGGCGCAGAACATGGCTCTCAACTCGGTGGTCACGCCGGACGGCGCCGAGATCGGGCGCGCCCAGGCCGTGCAGGCGGCGGCCGCGGGCGCGGAGCCGGAGGCGTCGATGAACCCGATCCTCATCAAGCCGTCGGGGCACGGCCACAGCCAGGTCATCGTCATGGGCAAGCCCCACGTCGACGTCGACGCCCGCTCCTACCAGGACCTCAAGCACGAGCTGCGGCCGGTCGTGGCGAACGCGCTGGCCGGCCTGCGCGAGCGCTTCGACGTCGTCGTCGACTCCGAGTCCGACCTCGGCGGGATCATCGGCGACTTCGACGCGATCGTCATCCGCTCGGCGAGCAAGCTGACCGCCGACCTGATCGACCGCGGGACGAAGCTGCGCGTGATCGGCCGCGCCGGCGTGGGCGTCGACAACATCGACGTCGACGCCGCCACGCGCAAGGGGATCGTCGTCGCGAACGCGCCCGAGTCGAACGTCGTCTCGGCCGCCGAGCACACGATCGGGCTGCTCGTCGCGCTCGCCCGCAACATCCCGCAGGCGCACGCCGCGCTGGTCGAGGGCCGCTGGGAGCGCTCGAAGTGGGGCGGGGTCGAGCTCGCCGACAAGACGCTCGGCGTCCTCGGGTTCGGCCGCATCGGCCAGCAGGTCGCCCGTCGCGCCCTCGGTCTGCAGATGAGGGTGGTCGCCTACGACCCCTTCGTGTCGTCCGAGCGCTTCCGGGAGCTGGGCGTCGAGAGCGGCACGTTCGACGAGGTGCTCGGGCGCGCGGACTTCCTGACGCTGCACCTGCCCCTGAACGACGAGACCCGCGGCGTCATCGACGAGTCGGCCATCGCGAAGATGCGCGACGGCGTCCGCCTCGTCAACGCCGCCCGCGGCGACCTGATCCGCGACGAGGCGCTCGTGGCCGCGCTCGAGTCGGGCAAGGTGGCGGGCGCCGCCATCGACGTCTTCGTGCCGGAGCCGTACGCCGGCCCGCTGCTCTCCGCGCCGAACGTCGTCGTCACCCCGCACCTGGCCGCGTCGACGGACGAGGCGCAGGACCGCGCCGGCGTGATCGTCGCCGAGCAGGTGGCCGCCGCGCTCGAGGGCGGGCTCGTCACGAACGCCGTCAACATCCCGACCCTCGGCGCCGACGACCTCGAGGTGCTGGGCCCGTACGTGCCGCTCGCGGCGCAGCTCGGCCGGCTCGCCACGGAGCTCGCGCAAGGCGAGGTCCGCCGGATCGGCGTCGAGTGCTACGGGGAGCTCGCCGAGTACGACACGCGGCTGCTCGCGGTCGCGGCGCTCAACGGCGCCTTCCAGGGGCGCACCGACCAGCCGGTGAACTACGTCAACGCGCCCGTGATCGCCGCCGAGCGCGGCATCGAGGTGGTGGAGGAGAAGCGGCGCTCGTCGCGCGACTTCACGAACCTCGTCGCGGTGGCGGCCGACGGCGTGCGCGTCGCCGGGACGATCATCGGCACCGAGGGCAGGCCCTGGCTCGTCTCCGCGCTCGGGTTCGAGCTCGAGATGGAGCTCGCGCCGCGGCTCGTGCTGCTCCGCTACGACGACGTGCCCGGCGTGATCGGCCGCGTCGGCACCCTCTTCGGCGAGATCGGCGTCAACATCGCCAACATGGCCGTGTCGCGCGACCGCGCCGACGGCAAGGCGCTGATGGCGCTGACGCTCGACGCGCCGGCGCCTCCCGAGCTGCTCCCGCGGCTCGCCGAGGGCGTCGACGCCGCGTACGTGATCCAGCCCTGACGCGGCACAATCGCGGGTCATGGCGAGCGCCTGGCCCGAGCCCGTCGAGCGCGTGTCGTCCGTGCTGCTGCGGGCGGCCGTCGAGGCGCGCATCCAGGAGCTCCCGAGCGGCACGCCGACCGCGCGGGAGGCGGCCGAGGCGATCGGCTGCGAGCCGGGCGA
>DASZVK010000023.1:0-1966 GCA_035547175.1 Solirubrobacteraceae bacterium | reverse complement strand
GCCCGCTCGCCGTCGCCGCCAACGGCGCCGCGGGGGCGACGCCCGCGGCCGCCGGGCCCGCGGCGGCCGACGACGGCGAGCCGCTGCTCGTCGTCGACCGGGTCACGAAGGGCTTCCCGATCAAGTCCGGCGTGCTGCAGCGCGCCTCGGGCGTCGTCCAGGCGGTCTCCGACGTGTCGCTGACCGTGCGCCGCGGCGAGACGCTCGGGCTCGTCGGCGAGTCGGGCTGCGGCAAGAGCACGCTCGCGCGGCTGGTGCTCGCGCTCGACGCGCCCGACGGCGGCAGCATCCGCTTCGACGGCGTCGAGCTCTCACGCCTGCGCGGCCAGGCGCTGCGCCGGCGCCGGCGCGACATGCAGATCGTCTTCCAGGATCCCTACGCCTCGCTGGACCCGCGGATGCGCGTCTCCTCGATCCTGCGAGAGCCGCTGGCGGCGCAGCGCATCGGCGACCGCAAGGCGCAGAACGAGCGGATCCGCGCGCTGCTCGAGGACGTCGGCATGGCCGCCCGCGTCGTCGACGCCTACCCCCACCAGTTCTCCGGCGGGCAGCGCCAGCGGATCGCGCTCGCGCGGGCGCTGACGGTCTCGCCGCGGCTGGTCGTGACCGACGAGCCGACGTCGGCGCTCGACGTCTCGGTCCAGTCGCAGGTGCTCAACCTGATGAAGCGGCTCCAGCGCGAGCACGACCTGACCTACGTCGTCATCTCCCACGACCTCGCGGCGGTGCGCTACCTCGCCGACCGCGTCGGCGTGATGTACCTCGGCAAGCTCGTCGAGATCGGCCCGGCGAGCTCGATCTACGAGCGCCCCGCGCACCCGTACACCGCTGGCCTGCTGGCGGCCGTGCCGGTCGCGCGTCCCGGCGCCGAGCGGCCCGCGAGCGTCACGGTCACGGGCGAGCTGCCGTCCGCCGCCGATCCGCCGTCGGGCTGTCGCTTCAGGACGCGCTGCCCGCGGGCGCAGGCGCGCTGCGCCGAGCAGACGCCGGAGCTGCGGCCGTTCGACGACGGCGGGCACGCGGCGGCCTGTCACTTCCCGCTGTGGCCCGCGCCGTCCGATCGCTGAGCTGCCAGGATTCACAGGACGATGACCGTCGGCACCGATCCAGCGACCGCGACGGCTGCGAGCCGCCAGGCACAGGCGGACCTGCCGATCGCCGGCTTCAGCATCGCGCCGAGCCGGCGGATCGCCGGGATCGCGGCGAACACGATCGCGCGCTGCGCGCTGCCCGAGCCGGGCTGGGCACACCGGCACACGTTCAACATGATCGTCTACATCACGCGCGGCCGCGGGGCGCACGTGATCGACTGCCACTCCTACCCGCTGCGCGCCGGGGCGCTGTACTTCCTGCGCCCGCACCAGGTGCACCTGTGGGACTACCAGCTGCTGCCGAGCGGCTACACGCTGTCGTTCTCCGAGGAGGTCTTGCGCGCGCATCGCGGGGCCGAGGGCGTCAGCCGCGACGCGGAGCTGTTCGACGACCTCGCCGAGGCGGCGCGGCTGCAGCTCACGCCCGTGCAGGCGCGCGCGATCCGGCCGCTCGTCGACGAGATGGTCCGCGAGTACCAGGAGGCCGGCAGCGACTACTCGTCGGTGATGCAGGCCTACCTGCACGTACTGCTGGCGCGCGCTCACCGGCTGCTGACCAGCGAGGTGGCCAGCAACGGCCAGGCTGGCCGCATGCGTCCGCTCGTGCGGCGCTTCATCGAGCTCGTCGCGCAGTCGCAGGGCGCCCAGCACCGGGTCTGCGACTACAGCGACGCGCTCGGCGTGACTCCGAGCCACCTCGCCGAGGCGGTGCGCGAGGTCACCGGGCGCACGCCGGGGCAGATCATCCGCGAGGCCGAGGTCGCCGAGGCCCGGCGCCTGCTCGGCCACACGGAGAAGACCGTCGCCCAGATCGCGCACGAGCTCGGGTTCAAGGACTCGGCCTACTTCGGTCGCTTCTTCAAGCGCGAGACCGG
>DASZVK010000022.1:0-2103 GCA_035547175.1 Solirubrobacteraceae bacterium | reverse complement strand
CGAGCCGCTGCGCGTCGCCGGCGGCACGGCGATCCGCCGCGCGCTGGACGCGGTCGAGCGCGCGGGGGAGGAGGACCGGCCGGCCCCGCCGCTCGCGCGCGCGGTCGCCGCGGTCCCGCGCCTGCTCGGCGTCCACATCGGCCGCTGACGGCTGGTATCGTCCTGCACGATGTCGCGCCGGCTCGACCTCGGGCTTCTTCTCCTCCTCCCCCGCTAGGGGGAGCGAATGCGTGGCGGCCGCTGCAAGCCGCATACCAATCGGAAGAAGCCGCAGGACGAGACCGAAAGAGGGCCACGACATGACTTCGCAGGCAGCAGACGACCCGGACCGGGTGCTGATCTTCGACACGACGCTGCGCGACGGCGAGCAGTCGCCGGGCATCTCGCTGAACACCGCCGAGAAGCTCGAGATCGCCCACCAGCTCGCGCGCCTCGGCGTCGACGTCATCGAGGCCGGCTTCCCGATCTCCTCGCCCGGCGACTTCGAGGCCGTCCAGTCGATCGCCCGCGAGGTCCACGGACCCGTGATCGCCGGCCTGGCGCGCGCCAACCCGGGCGACATCGACCGCGCCTGGGAGGCGCTCAAGGACGCCGAGCGCCCGCGCATCCACACGTTCCTCTCGACGTCGGACATCCACATCGTCCACCAGCTCCAGGCCACGCGCGAGGACGTCAAGGGCCTGGCGCGCGCCTCGGTCGCCCAGGCCAAGGGCTACCTCGACGACGTCGAGTTCTCGCCGATGGACGCGACGCGCTCGGACGTCGAGTTCACCGCCGAGGTGCTGCAGATCGCGATCGACGAGGGCGCGACGACGATCAACGTCCCCGACACCGTCGGCTACATGCTGCCGCACGAGTACGCGGCCTTCCTGACGCGGCTCTACGAGCTCGTCCCCGACCTGCGCGACGTCGTCCTCTCGGTCCACTGCCACGACGACCTCGGGCTGTCGGTCGCCAACTCGCTGGCCGGCGTGCGCGCCGGCGCGCGCCAGGTCGAGTGCTCGATCAACGGCGTCGGCGAGCGAGCGGGCAACGCCTCGCTGGAGGAGATCGTGATGCTGATGCGCACGCGCGCCGACGCCCTCGACGGGCTGCACTGCGACGTCGTCACGACCGAGCTGGCCCGCACGAGCCGCATGGTCAGCCGCCTGACCGGCTACGTCGTCCAGCCCAACAAGGCGATCGTCGGCCGCAACGCCTTCGCGCACGAGTCGGGCATCCACCAGGACGGCGTGCTCAAGGAGCGCTCGACGTTCGAGATCATGGACGCCCGCTCGATCGGCCTCGAGGCCAACCAGCTCGTGCTCGGCAAGCACTCCGGTCGCCACGCGCTGAAGAACGCGCTGGCCGAGCTGGGCTTCGACGTCGACGGGCAGGCCCTGAACACGGCGTTCAAGCGCTTCAAGGAGATCGCCGACAAGAAGAAGCAGGTCAGCGCGATGGACCTCGAGGCGCTCGTCACCGACGAGCTGCGCGCCTCGGTCCCGTCCTACACGCTGGAGTCCTACGAGGTCGAGGCGTCCTCGAGCCGCCCGCCGCACGCCCGCGTCGTGATCCGCCGTCCCGACGGCAGCGAGGCGAAGGGCGAGTTCACCGGCGACGGCCCGGTCGACGCCCTGCTGCTGGCGATCGGCACCGCCGCCGGGCTCGACGTCAAGCTCCGCGACTACCAGGTGGGCGCCGTGACCAGCGGCACGGACTCGCTCGCCGAGGTCAGCGTCGTCCTCGAGTACGGCGGCCAGTCGGCGTCGGGCGAGGGCGTCTCGACCGACACGATCGAGGCGTCCGGCATGGCCTACGCGCGCGCGCTGTCCAACGTCGTGCGCAAGGCCGAGCTGGCCGAGCAGGGCGGCCTCGGCGACCAGGCCCTCACGGCCGGCGCGGCGACGCCGTAGCGATCGGCTTGCGCCCACCTGCGTATGCGATAGCATACGGTCGTATGTCGGTCGGCATCGGCGACCACGCGCCCACGATCGGCGCCCGCGTACGGGCGCTGCGCGAGGCTATGAGCCTCTCGCTGCGCGACCTCTCCGACCGCAGCGGCGTCAGCGCGCCGATGCTGTCGCAGGTCGAGCGCGGCGAGACGAGCCCGACGATCGCCAC